>DOJM01000010.1 GCA_003529225.1 Paenibacillus sp. | reverse complement strand
CTTGCAGATCAAGTACAAACCAGCCTGAACAAGTACTTGAAGCTGACTGCAACCATCGGCATCGGTAGAAAATACGCTGAATTACAGCAAATTCCACAATCATTCCAGGAAGCGATTTCATCGATAGAATATCGATATCTTTTAGGTATAGATAGGGTTATCTCCATACAGGATCTTGAGTTCGGCAAAGGATTGGATCAAGCACATTTCTCTTCATGGGAAAAGCAATTCATATCCGCGTTGAAGACAGGTAAAGCATCAGCGATCTCGGAGGTCCTCTCGAAATGGTTTCAGGAGTTAAAGAGCAATAGCTCTTCTATAGAAGATTGCCGCAGTAGCATATACCAAATGCTCGNNTATGTGGTCGATATCGGATTCCCAAATACAGAGCTTGTTTCGCATAATATGTTTGCGGAGGTTGCAGCCCTCAAGACTTTAGATGAAGCAAGGAATTATTTGGAGAAAACTTGCCATGAGTTGATACTCAAGCTATCGGAACAAAGAACAACCGTCAGAACATCTCAGATGAAAGCAGCAGAAGCTTATATTCGGGAGAATTATTGTAATGACAGCTTTTCACTTCATGAGCTGTGCAGCCATATTTTTATGAGCATCAGTTATTTCAGTGCGACTTTTAAACAGCATACTGGAGAGACTTTTATTGAGTATTTGACTCGCCTTCGTTTGGAAAAAGCTAAAGAGCTCCTTACCGTCACACAGTTGAAGACTTATGACATCGCTGCTAGAGTTGGCTATCCTGATCCTCAGTACTTTAGTGTGATTTTCAAACGTAATGTTGGGATCACACCGAAGGAATATCGACAGCGACAGAAGGAGAATCTCCTTCTATGAAACCCCGCCGCTTCTTCCGAAGTCGAAGTATTCATAATAATATCGCTATTTCTTTTTCACTTCTTATCCTCTGTACGACTATAGTACTAAGCTATACTTCATACCGACTCTCCTCAGCTGCCGTCATGGGGAATTCCGTAGCCTATACTTCACAATTAATAGAACAAGTAAAACTGAACATCGAGAATTATATTAGCAACATGGAGAGTATTGCTGCTTTGGTATTAACTAGTAGTGATCTTGAGAGATATGTAAAAGGTTCGAGTTCGGGACAAGAAGGGAAGGTCAAAGATAAGCAGTTAGCCAGCCAATATCTTCGATCTGTTGTCCAATCCCGCACCGACATTTCTTCTATAGTGTATGCAAGCTCGGAGGGGATAACGGTTTCGGATCGACTGGACGCAGTTTTGAAACCGCTTCCTGAATTGATTGCTCAAGAGTGGTATCAGCAGGCTTTGAACCAAACGGGAGTGGCTGTCTCTTCTTCACATGTGCAGCACTTATTTCAGGATGAATATCGTTGGGTAGTGTCGATCAGCAGAAAGCTTTCGGATACTTTTTCTGAAATGGAAGCAGATCGACAGGGTGTGTTACTTGTGGATCTTAATTACAGCGTTATTAACAATTTGTGTAAACAAATCGAACTGGGAAAACGCGGTTATGTATTCATCGTAGATCCGTCAGGGAGCCTAGTCTATCATCCTCAACAGCAGCTGATCTACTCACAGCTTAAGTTCGAGCAATTGGAAACCGTTCTTGGGATTAAGAGCGGGTCGGTTACGGTGAATACAGGGAACGAACAGAAGCTGTACACGGTGGATACAACCAGCTTTGGTTGGAAGATTGTAGGGGTAACCTATCCANNGTACTTCTTTCGTACGCACTAACTAAGCCGCTCAAGAATCTAGAAATTAACATGAAAAAGGCTGAGCGCGGTGAATTCGACATTCGTGTGGAGATTGAGAGCACGAACGAAATTGGCAAGCTTGCCCGAACATTTAACCTGATGATTATGAAGATTAAAGAGTTGATGAGCCAGATTGTGATGGAGCAAGAGATGAAGCGTGTGAGTGAGTTGAAGGCATTACAAGCACAGATTAAGCCCCACTTTTTGTATAATACGCTAGATTCGATCATCTGGATGGCAGAGACCGGTAAGATGGAGGAGGTGGTCGAAATGACCTCATCATTATCGAAGCTGCTGCGTTCTACGATTGGTGAGGGCGAGGAATTGATCCCGATCGCAAGAGAATTAGAACATANNNATGGGATTTAGAGGCATCTACAGATGTGCTTATTCCATCATTAACGATTCAACCCTTAGTTGAAAATGCGATTTATCATGGGATAAAGCATAATCCTGAGCAAGGGCACATCCTGATCAGGGGTAAAAAAGAGCAAAACGATATTACCATCCAGGTTATTGACAATGGTGTCGGCATGAATCCAGAGCAGATGGGCAAGTTACTGCTCCAAAAGGCCGATTACAGGATTGGCAGTGGGGTAGGCGTCGCAAATGTAAACCATCGCATTCAGCTTTATTTCGGGGATCATTACGGTTTGTCTTTTGCAAGTGAAATGGAAGAAGGGACGACGGTCACTTTAAAAATTCCTGCGCTCTATGAGGAGGAGTGTCCATGAGTTCACTATGGTCAAAAATAGCCCTGTCTGCTCTACTGTTATTCTTCATTGTAGCGCTCGGGTGGGTAGGTTATCGTATGTTTACGAATGAGCTTGATCCAAAAGTCAGAACCATTATCTACGTTCCTAAGACTATCGATACCAGTATTGAATTCTGGGAGGTAATGAAACAAGGTGTGGCGACTGCTGCCAAGGAATTCGGTGCAGATGTCCATACGGTAGGTACAGATACCGAGCTAGATGTGGATAAGCAAATTCAATTACTGGAACAGGCGATGGAGGAGAAGCCCGATGCCATTATTTTGGCTGCTACCGACTATTATCGTCTCGTTCCGGTTGCAGAGCAGATTAAGGCTGCTGGTATCACTCTTATTACGGTAGACTCGGGACTGAACGGCGGTGTATCGGAGAGTTTTATCGCCACAGATAATTATGAAGCAGGCCGTAAAGCAGCGCAGAAGTTGATTGAAAATATTCATAGCGACGATCAAGTCGCCATTATGAATTTTGTACAAGGCTCCGCTACAGCTATCGAGAGGGAGAAAGGGGTTCGGGATGCTTTATCTCAGAATGGAGTTAATCTTGTGCAGGATACTCTTTACAGTAACGGATCTTCGAAGAAGGCATATCAATTAACTGTTGATCTTCTAAAGAATCAGCCACAACTAAAGGGAATCATTGGTCTCAATGTGCCCTCTACATTAGGTGCGGGACTGGCAATTATGGATATGGGCTTGAAATCAAAAGTGAAGCTGGTTGGTTTCGACAATTCCAGTAGTGAGGTTCAGTTGCTGGAGAACGAAACGATGTTGGGAACGGTGATTCAAAAACCTTTTACTATGGGGTACTTGGCTGTGAAAACTGCACTTGAAGTCGTTTCAGGTCACAAAGTAGCTCCTGTTATGGATACAGGCTCCGAATTCATTACGAAGGAAAACATGTACACAAGTGAGAATGAAAAGTTAATGTTTCCCTTTATAGAATAAGCAAGCAATAATGCCTTCGGCGTCCATAAAGGACGGTATGCGTTTATGCGGGAAGTATAAGGATAAGTATAGTGTGAAACTTTTACTTTCTATATTTCAAATAAGGGAGCGCTCAAAACCACTATGGCTTTGGACGCTCCCTTTTAAAGCATATAAGGACCTATAAGTTGTTTAATATTTCGGCAAAAGATTGCTGCAATGGTGTTAATATATGATCTTTTCGCCAAGCCAGTACAAAACCGCCGCTCTCAGGCAAAACTCCCGGTAGAGGAGCATAACAAAGACGACCTAACGCAAGTTCTGCTTCAATGCTAACTCTAGAACAAATGCCTACGCCATCTCCCTCGCTAACTAACTTCTTTAGAGTTTCAGGTGAATTCAACTCGGATCGGTTCCACAAGCGACTATGATTTATTTCTGCCCATTGATCCGCAAATCCCCGTAAACAAGAACCACCCTCATACTGAATCCAAGGCTCAAGCGCGATCTGTTCTGGTGTTAACTTCTCTATAGTTGCAAAAGGGTGACCAGGGGCAAAAATGAGCACAGGCTCGTCGCGGACAACCAGCTGAAAGTTAAAGGATTCATCATGCCAATCAGAAGTGTGTAAAATAGCCATTTGAATTTCTCGGCTTCGGAGTCGTTCCTTTAACAAAGTATCACTTTGGATCGTCATTGAATTATTAATCCCAGGATATTGTTTCATGAATTGGATTAGCGCTTTAGGTAAAATATAAGTTGCAGGAATATAACTTGCTTCCAGCTTTAAAGTACCTTGTGACGGGGAAGAAAACTGTTTAACAGTACGTTCAGCTTCGGCTGTAAGTGAGACAATCTTGAGCGCATATTGATAAAGGGCCCGACCCGCATCTGTGAGAAGTACTCTTCCACTTCGATATTGGAATAAAGGCGTTCCAAATTCATTCTCTAGATTCTTCATATGAAAAGATACTGTGGGTTGTTTAAGGCCTAATTCAGCAGCTACATCGGTTACTTTCTTATATTTTTCAAGTAGGATAACGATCTTTAACTTCATAATATTCATGACTTTCCTCCGCACAATGCTAAGTTAGATAACAAATTATATCTCCATTATAGATTAAATCTATACATATATATAGTTTCTATTGGTATTTTTATTGTTGGCTTTACAAAGTTAAGAAGTTTCTCTAACGAACGAGCCCTAGAATAAGAAGAGTCAGAGGGGCCAAGAAGCTCCGGACAACAACAATAACATATGCGTACAATGCACTTTTACAGTAAACAAGCATATGGGGGCCAAAGCTCCACAACACCATGTTAAAGCTTTCGAAGCCAGTTTCATATGAACTGTTTGAGGAAGCCGTGCTAACAAAACATTTAGGAGGAGACAAAACAATGCAATTAAAAAAATCTTGGGTTATGACTTTGGCTTTAACAAGCGTACTGGCACTTTCAGCTTGCGGTAATGGTGGGGCAAACAACACGGGAGGAAACGCTGCAGCTACAAATGAAGGTAGCGGCGCTAAAATAAGTGGTTCGATTCTAGCTTCAGGTTCAACAGCACTACAACCATTGGTTGAGCTGGTAGCAGAGAATTTCATGGATAAAAATGCTGGTGTGGACATTCAGGTTCAAGGCGGCGGCAGTGGTACTGGTCTTACTCAAGTAGCTGAGAAACAAGTAGATATCGGTAACTCTGACGTATTCGCAGAAGAAAAACTAAAAGATAAAGATGCAGAAAAAGCAGCAGCTCTTGTAGATCATCAAGTAGCAGTAGTAGCGATCGCAGCAGTAACCCATCCAGATGCTGGCGTAGACAGCTTGACTAAGCAACAGCTTCTAGATATTTTCACAGGTAAGGTATCGAACTGGAAAGAAGTTGGCGGAGCGGATCAAAAAATCCAAATCATCAACCGTCCAGGCAGCTCCGGTACTCGCGCAACCTTTGAAAGCTTTGCACTAGGAACTAAAACTGAAGATATCCCAGAATCGATTCAAGAAGATTCCTCCGGTACTGTTAAGAAAATGATCGGAGAAACTCCAGGGGCTATCGGTTATCTGGCTCTTTCATACCTTGATGATTCAATCAAAACACTTAGTCTTGATGGTGTAGAAGCCTCTGTAGACAATGTTATTTCTGGTAAATATCCAGTATGGGCTTACGAGCACATGTACACTAACGGCGAACCAAATGAAACAGTAAAAGCATTCCTTGACTTTTTCTTAACAGACGAAGTACAAACAGGTGAAGTCGTTGAGCTTGGATACATTCCAGCAGTGAAAATGCAAGTTACTCGTGACGTTTCAGGAAATGTTACAGCTAAGTAATTCACTTCTAAGCAATTAGTAAGGATTAGAATCTCAAGTGATTAGAGGCGGATACATCTGCCTCTCTTTTCACTTTAGAAAGAGGGAGCAATTGAGGGTGAAACTAAAGAACTCACGCATCGAGAAACATCATATTGAAGACTTTGTGGGACGTACATATATGTCCTTCTGTGTACTGCTATTGATAACAATCATTGTATCGATGGTATATTTTGTGGCGTCTAAAGGTATTTCAACTTTCACAAGCGGCGATGTTAGCGTTACTGATTTTCTATTCGGGACAAAGTGGTCACCTGAAGCAGATACGCCATCCTTTGGTGCTTTTCCGTTTATCACGGGGTCTTTCTTAGTTACTCTACTTGCAGCATTAATTGCTAGTCCTCTTAGCCTTTGCGCTGCGCTATTCATGACTGAGATTGTCCCAGGATGGGGAAAAAAATTGCTTCAGCCCGTAATCGAGCTGTTGGCAGGTATCCCTTCAGTTGTTTATGGTTTCATCGGATTAAGTGTTATTGTACCGTTTCTACGCAACAACCTGCCTGGTCAAGGCATCGGGGTAGCTGCAGGCGCGCTTGTGCTCTCGGTCATGATTCTTCCGACGATTACAAGCGTGGCTGCAGACGCGTTGGCTTCATTGCCGCAAAATTTAAAGGAATCTTCCTATGCGCTTGGTGCCACCCGGTGGCAGACGATCTCTCGAGTGATTATTCCGACAACGTTTCCTGCTATTATGACTGGTATTGTACTTGGGATGGCACGTGCATTCGGTGAAGCCCTTGCTGTACAGATGGTTATCGGGAATGCGCCATTCGTACCAAAATCACTTTTTGAATCAGCTTCTACCCTGACGAGTGTAATCACACTTGGAATGGGGAACACAACCATGGGCTCTGCGCACAATAATGCTCTGTGGAGTATGGCACTGGTTCTTATGCTGATGACCTTTGTATTTGTCTTCTTTGTGAGACTGCTTGAAAGGAGAAATAAAATTTGAAGCCGAGAACCGTAAATAAAATTGCCACAAGCCTTATTGTGTTTTTCGCATTGCTCATCGTAGCTATTCTGGTTGGTCTATTAGGATATATCCTCTTTCGAGGTCTTAGTCACATTAGTTGGGATTTTCTATTCTCTGCACCGCAAAAAATTCGAGCAGGTGGAGGAATTGGCCCGCAGCTATTCAACTCCTTATTCCTTTTGGTACTCACGCTAATAATTACAGTACCTCTTGGTCTGGGTGCCGGTATTTACATGGCAGAATATGCTCGTCCAGGAAAAATCACCGGCTTTATTCGCTTAATTGTTGAGGTATTATCTTCGTTCCCTTCAATCGTAGTCGGCTTGTTTGGTCTATTGCTGATTGTTAACTATTTTAATCTTGGCTTTTCTTTAATCTCTGGAGCACTGGCATTGACGGTCTTTAATCTACCGCTGATGGTTCGGATTACTGAACAAGCTTTCCGTAGTGTTCCAAAGCAACAAAAAGAGGCTGGTTTTGCACTAGGATTGTCCAAATGGAAAATCGTAACCTCTGTGTTGTTTCCAGTAGCATTACCAACGATTATTACGGGTACTATTTTGTCCGCTGGCCGTGTCTTTGGGGAAGCAGCCGCATTGATGTTTACTGCAGGAATGAGTAGCCCAAGACTAGATTTCACCAACTGGAATCCACTTAGCCCGAACTCACCACTGAATCCTTTTCGTCCAGCTGAAACACTGGCTGTTCATATCTGGAAGGTAAATAGCTGCGGGAGCTTCAGCAGTACTTGTAATTATGGTATTAATCTTCAACTTGGCAGCACGATATTTCGGAAGATTTATTTATCGTAAGCTTACAGCTTCAAAAAGAATGAACTAATTCCTAAAAATTAAAGTAGAGATGTAGGAGGAGTAATCGATGGGAACGTCGGCAACAGCAGTGCGTGAATCTTTTCAAACCGAGGACCTGAGTATTTTTTATGGAACATATGAGGCAGTTAAGGGGATTAGTCTTCCTTTTGCTGAAAATACGGTTACTGCACTGATCGGCCCATCCGGCTGCGGTAAATCAACCTTTCTTCGTTCACTGAACCGGATGAATGACGAAATCTCCGGGGCAACAAGCAAAGGGAGCATCTGGA
>DOJM01000309.1:5135-5896 GCA_003529225.1 Paenibacillus sp. | reverse complement strand
CTGATGTTGTTTATATCTCTGACCTGAAGCTCAGTTAGTTCATAGCCCCTGCCATCTTCTTTCCTCCAATACCTTCCCCTTTCCTCAGAAAAGAATATCCGGTGACGTGTCGATTCTCCAGTATCCCTCTACTTTCTTCAGCTTCACATACACCGACTCACTGCTTTCCTGCGCATCTGGATAAGGAACAGTCAGTTCAAATTCAGCGGTTGTCGCAGTTTTGGAGAGCATGCGGGCGGTGGCTTTTTCATACATTAATAAATTGCCCACATCTGCATTAACCTGTGACATTCTTCCGTTATACTCCAAAAATTGAGTCTGCACATAATATGCCGCTGCATTGTGAGTGTAGGCTTTTTTTATGTAATTCATCAGCTTCGTCTTTGTGCCAATGTCACTGGAAAGATAACGGTACTCCTGCGCTTTATACATGAAGGTTTCTATCGGGAAGATGTTTCCGCCTCGATTACTATAGAAATAAAGAGCTCTTGCATGGACTACCAACGGAATGATACTTTTCACCGTCAAATTATTGATGGTAGCAGGGCCCTCTTTCCCAGGCGCAGACACAGCCACCTTCTTGATTGCCGTACTTCCTGCTGACGGTGAAGCTGCCATAGCTCCCCCACTTGCTGAGATCAGGCCTATGGAAAGGGCCAACGAACCAAACATCCACTTTTTGTTCATTCGAAATTCCTCCTTTGTGATCCAAGCTAAAACGCCTTAGGCGTCCTTAAAGGACGGTAAGCGTTTATGCGAGA
>DOJM01000309.1:1760-5130 GCA_003529225.1 Paenibacillus sp. | reverse complement strand
TACAGGCGATAGCCACTGTTCCAGCTTATGCACCCCGCAAGCTAAAATACCCAATAAACGGAGAAATGAAAACGCACTTATATATTTTATTAACGAATAAACTCCACCCTCCTGATTTACAGGAAAAGTGGAGTCTTATAATGGTGTTATTGCAATGGTTAGAGATCTAATTCGATGATGGAGTAACAGCCTCATAATAAGCTGTGAAAGCTACGTTAGCAGTCAAGATACTTTCAGGACTATCCTTAGATCGCTCTTCATAGGNNTACTACAGCAGTCATTTTGATTTGTTTGACCGTCGGGAACAATACTTCAGCCGAACCAGTCATTTGCTGAACCGGATTAGCCTCATCCAAAATAAAGCTGACATCCTTTAAACGTGCCTGTGAGGACATCCCAACCGCTCGTAAATCATCAATCAATTCTTCGCTGTCATCGCCTTTCGGGAGTGCTGCCAGAAGTTCCTGTTGTTCAGAATCTAAAGAAGTAGCGCTGCTTTTTAGTTCATTAATTTTAGTTTGAAGAATCTCTGCTTCTTTTTCCAGCTGGCTGATCTCGGCGTTCTGTACGGATATTTCTTTATTTGTCGGTTGAACACCCAGCATATAAAAGGCAAACAACATCAAGAACAGAATCATTCAGATATTTCTACAATATCTCTCACTTTTACTCTATGCTATCATTTTGAAAGAGAGGAGATGGATGAAATGGCTTTAATAGAGTGCAAATTTTATTCGGAAGTACTAGGATTGAATACCTCAATGACTGTAATTTTGCCGCAAAAAACAACCACACAAATCGGGATGAGCAACGTAACTAGAGGAGAACTTCACCCTACGCTGTATTTGCTGCACGGTTTGTCAGACGATGATTCGATCTGGCTTCGCCGGACTTCTATAGAACGATATGTAGCAGAGATGGGAATAGCTGTAGTTATGCCGAATGTACATCGCAGTTTCTACACGGATATGGCGGTTGGCGGCCGTTATTGGACCTTTATTAGTGAAGAGTTGCCAATGCTTGCGCGCTCGTTTTTTCCACTGTCAGATAAACGTGAGGAGAACTTTGTAGCTGGATTGTCGATGGGTGGTTACGGGGCGATTAAGCTGGGTCTGCGTAAACCGGAGGCTTTTGCAGCGGCAGCAAGTCTGTCGGGGGCAATGGATATGGCGCATCGTTTCATGAACTGGGAAAATCCTCCCGTCAAAAGCAAAGAATTCGATATGATCTTCGGAAAAGAAGATATCACCGGAACGCCCGAAGATCTACTATGGCTTCTTGAGGAAGCAGACCGCTCTACGGGACCAAAACCAGCGTTGTATCAATGCTGTGGCACCGAAGATTTCCTGTATAGCGATAACCTGAAATTCCGCGATGCGTGCCGAGCAACCTCCCTTGATTTCACCTACGCTGAAGGTCCTGGCAACCATGAATGGGGCTATTGGGATGCCAAAATCCGCGATGTGCTGGCATGGCTGCCTTTGAAGAGTAATTAACTGCTTTGAAAAGACAAGAAAAAGGTGCAGCCATAAGCTACACCTTAATATATGNNGTGTTCCATAATCCCTTTTTCAGCAGCAAATCTTTCAATACTGGATGCACCAAAGAATCCATCTATGCCTTCTGTCCGTTCAATTACATACGCCGCATCTTCTGGTTCAGCAATCGGTCCACCGTGGCAAATCACCATAATATCGGGATTCACTGCTTTCCCTGCTTTAATAATCGCTTCAATTCTTTCTACACAATCATCTAAAGTAAGAGCTGTCTTAGCTCCAATTGTACCCTTAGTAGTTAAGCCCATATGCGCCACCAAAATATCTGCACCTGCTTCTGCCATAGCCTTAGCTTGCTCAGGATCAAACACATAAGGCGTAGTGAGCATATCCAATTCATGTGCTGCTCTAATCATTTCTACTTCTAAACCATATCCCATTCCTGTCTCTTCCAGGTTCTGTCTGAATACGCCATCGATCAAACCTACGGTTGGGAAGTTTTGCACGCCGCTGAAACCTTGTTCCTTAAGTTGTTTTAAATAAACCTCCATCACTCTAAAAGGATCCGTTCCACATACGCCTGCTAATACGGGAGTATTTTTCACAACAGGTAATACCTCTGAACCCATTTCGACTACGATTTGGTTGGCATCCCCATAAGATAATAACCCCGCGAGTGATCCACGACCTGCCATTCTGTATCTTCCTGAATTATAAACAATCAGCATATCTGCTCCGCCAGCTTCACTGCTTTTTGCAGTAATCCCTGTACCAGCCCCAACACCTAAAAGAATCTTTCCATTTGCCACTTCTTCTCTNNGTAACGCCTCCATCATTATTAAAATGTTCTGTGTTAGTGTTATTTGCTCATGAGATCTATTAGCTTCTGCGCTGCGGCTTCTGCAAACTCTACATCATTAATGGCACAATCCATTTCGATAACCTCGACAACATTTCTGTTCACACCATTTCTCAAGGTATCAAATAACATTTGATCTTCCTCTACGCCATAAAAAGCTTCCCCTGCAACATCAATGCCGGATATCCCTTTAAGAGGCAACATTAATACCGTTTTCTCTTTGGCCATATTTAATTTCTCGACAAGCTTTTTGCCGATAGCTTCATTTTCTTCTACCGTTGTTCTCATCAAAGTAACTGTAGGGTTATGCTTATAGAACTTATGTCCAGCAAATTTCTCGGGTACCGTATCATAAGGGCCAAAGTTACACATATCAAGCGCACCTACCGATACAACCTGTGGAATATGATGTTTTCCAGCAGCTTCTAAACGATGAGGTCCAGCATTTAGCACACCACCAATAATTTCGTCCGCCCATTCTGTTGTGGTCAGATCCAATACACCTTCAATAAAACCAGCCTCGATTAGCGCTTCCATGGACTGGCCACCTACACCTGTAGCATGGAATACAAGCACTTCATATCCTCTAGCTTCAAGATAGTTACGGGCCGCCGTCACACAGGGGGTTGTTACCCCAAACATGGTTGTAGCTACTAATGGTTTTTTCTCTATCACTTGTTTATTCTCAAATTTAAGCATACCGGCGATGGCGAAGGCTGCATTCGTAAAAATCTTTGTTGAAATAGAGTTCAGTCCAGCAACATCTACAACCGATGGCATCATGACAATATCACTAGTGCCTACATATGGAGCAGTATTCCCTGAAGCTACGGTCGAAACCATCACTTTAGGTACACCAATAGGTAATGCCCGCATACCAGGGGTTACAAGTGAAGTCCCTCCAGTGCCCCCAAAGGAGATAATGCCATCAAATTTACCTTGCTTATATAATTCTGGTACTAATTTTTCCATACCCTTGGCTAATAACTCTGTTGCTAAAGCTCTATCTTTCTTG
>DOJM01000309.1:361-1658 GCA_003529225.1 Paenibacillus sp. | reverse complement strand
AGAAATATAAGGATAATGTATAATGTGAAACTTATACTTCTTATATTTCAAAAAAGCATGATCAACTTATGAGTTAATCATACTTCTTTGATTTATGGATGAAAACGCTTTTATGTCTTATGTTTTTGTGTTTATGTTAGATTTATATTGTTTGGGAGAGAACCCTTTATACTTCTTAAACATTTTGCTAAACTGCGCATAGTCTTTGTAGCCAACTAATGGCGCCAGCTCAGATAACTGGATATGGTCTCTATGTAATATTTCCGCCGCCTTATCCATCCGAAATTGTACGAGATACGTTTGGAAGCTGCAGCCTACCTTTTTGGTAAACAAACTACTTAAGTAGCTTCGGGATACATGCGCCACCTTAGCTAAATCTGCAAACAAGATCTCATTCCTATAATTTTGAGCTACGTATTCTTTTACAAATTCAACATAATCATAGTGCTTGGTGATGCCATCTAACATTTTGACCATAAAATCATCTTCATCCAGCGTCCCCGACACTTTAAAGGCTTTGGTTATATTCGTAATGGACTTCTCCGAGGGAATTCTTTCAAAAACAGAGCCCCCGATATACCCCATCAAGTTTTGATTATTGCTGTACATATACTGCACATCAATCGGCGTTTTCACGGGACCACCATAAACCAATTTAATTAAATCTGGCTTTAGCTCATTGCATGTATTAAAAATCTTGTCCGCCTTAGCCTTGGCAGCTTCCAGAGAGAATACCTTTTTGGCTCCTAATAATCCCCCTTCGGTTAAGCCTAAATGTGCACAAATAATATCTGCTCCTGCCTCGATCATCTGAGCGGCTTGGATTTCATCAAATACAAAGGCTATGGTAAACAAATCTTTTTCGTGAGCTATTCTTATAGCCTCTACTTCGAGTAGATAACCATTCTCTTCTTCTTCAAGCGCTTCACCAAATTGACCATCTATTAATCCAACCGTGGGGTAATTATTAATTCCGGTAAATCCCTTATTCTTTATTTCACTGATATAGCTCTCCATATCTTTTGTCGGATCGGTTGCATTAAGGCCAAAAATAATAGGAATATCTCTTACCAAAGGGATGATTTCCCTAGACGCAAAGTCCATCACCATATCATTACTATTGCAAAATGGCAAAATCCCAGCGAGAGAGCTCCTCCCCATCTGCCGGAATTTACCCGAGTTTAACATCAGAAGGAAGTCTGCTCCCCCCTGCTTCGCATACTTTGCCGTTATTCCCGCACCTGTGGCTACTCCAATAATATGATTCCCCAGTTCTAATTGCGTTCTAAGCTCGTCT
>DOJM01000309.1:0-323 GCA_003529225.1 Paenibacillus sp. | reverse complement strand
TCGTGTTGAAATTAGAGCCCCTTTAGATAAAAAAAATCTCGCCTGCGACCTATTAAAGTCTGAGGCGAGATTTGATATTGATACGGTTTACAAAATAGCGTCACCGTGTTGTACAACCCATTCATTAGCTTCGTGCAATGCCTGCTCCGCGCGTTCGATTGCAGCCTTCACCTGAACAGTAGCTGTGCCGCCATAAACGTTACGGGCATTAACTACAGCTTCCGGTTGAAGAACAGCATAGATATTCTCGTCGAACAGCGGTGAGAATTGCTTGAACTCTTCCAGCGTCAGATCTAACAGGAATTTGCCTTCGTTGATGCAGT
>DOJM01000211.1:9165-9560 GCA_003529225.1 Paenibacillus sp. | reverse complement strand
AAGCCGCGCCGTGAGTCAATCCGGCTCCCTTCATAATGAAGGGAACACTTACATCATGAATGCCATGGGTGCGAAAAGCCTGGGCAGCACTTTCAACAATCGTATTCCGTACTTTTATTTTATGGCCTTTGGGATAGGGCATCATAATCACTCCATAGCTTCATAATTCTACTTTTAAAATATTATATGCATCATAATAAAGCCTGTCAATTTAACGATTCTGAGCACTGTCTGCTTATGAAAGGATAAACACGGTTGTTGACGATTTTAAAATATGATGGTAATAATATATTACGATCATCATATTTTAAAATAGCAGGTACAGGAGGTATCAGGAGATGGGGAATCTTGAATTCGTAGAAACATTGGTCATTGGATCAGGTCCGGGAGGGTAT
>DOJM01000211.1:2337-9093 GCA_003529225.1 Paenibacillus sp. | reverse complement strand
CCTCCAAAGCATTAATTGCTGAATCCCATCGTTACGAGTTGCTTAGACTGTTCAGCTCTGCAGATGCGGCAGTGTCATTTAAGAATGCTCAGGATTTCAAGCAAGGAATTGTGAATAAGCAGGCAGGCGGAGTTGGCTATTTATTAAAGACTGCAGGTGTGAGCATTTTGGAAGGGGAGGCCAGATTGGTCGATGAGCATACCGCTATTATCAGTCAGTCTGGACAAGAGCAAAGTATTTCTTTTAAAAATGCCATCTTAGCCACAGGATCACGTCCGATTGAGCTGCAAGCCTTTCCAGTTGGCGGACGTGTTTTGTCTTCGACTGAAGCGCTGTCGCTCCGTGAAGTTCCAACTAGCCTAGTAGTTATAGNNGGCAAATGTATGCCAAATTTGGAACAACGGTAACGATTCTGGAGGGAGGAGATCAAGTACTGCCTGGATTTGAGGCGGAGCTTGTGAGCCCTGTTGGAAGGCAGTTGAAAGCAGACGGGCTTAAGTTGATTACCGGAGCGACAGCTGTGAACGTAGTGCAGAGTGCAGACACCATCACACTGCATTATTTAAAAAATCAGGAGCAGCAGCATGTGACAGCGGAATATGTGTTAGTCACTGTTGGCAGAAAACCAAATACAGACGGCGATTTAGGGCTGGACCGTATAGGTTTGCCGGTGACGAGCAGGGGGTTTATTGAGACAGATGAACAGTGCAGAACGGCTATTCCGAATATTTTTGCCATTGGAGACATTACGTCCGGTCCTGCCCTTGCCCACAAGGCGTCCTATGAAGCCAAAATTGCAGCAGAAGCCATTGCAGGCCTTTCCTCCGAGGTTGATTTTAGAGCCATTCCGCTTGTTGTTTTTTCTGATCCAGAGCTGGCCAGTGTTGGCTTAAGTGAAACAGAAGCAAAGGCAAAAGGCATCCCGCTGGTTATTGGCAAATCTTCTTTTGGGATTAACGGGAGAGCATTGGCCTTGAGGGAAACGGAAGGTTTTGTAAAAATTGTAGCGGACCCGATCTCGGGAATTGTTATGGGTGCCCAAATTGTTGGAGTAGAAGCATCCACACTGGTGTCGGAGCTTGCCCTTGCCATTGAGATGGGAGCNNCCATTGGGAGAAGTGATTATGGAGGCTGCCGAAAATGCGGTTAGAAAAATGGTAAAGGGTGAGAGTGGGAAATGAAGATAAAAGCAGGTTTATATATAGGAATTACGATTGTGTTGATCGTTGGTGGGGCGCTTCTTGCTGTAAAAGGAAAGGATGCTGTCAGTCAGGCTGAGAGCAGGAAACAGGGTGTTCTTGATGCGGAGCAAAAGACTATATTTTATCAGAACAGTCCAGGGTCAATTGTAGAGGTCAGTGTGGCCGTAGGTGATTCTATTAAGCAGGGAGAGGTGCTGTTCAAGGTTAGATCCGCTGAAGAAGGAGAAACAGCTGTACTCGCGCCGGAGGACGGATCGGTCAACAGGATTGTTGTAAAGCCGGGAGACCAAGTACAGCAAGGAATGCCAATGGCGGTTTTGCAAAAAAACAATTTTTATACAGACCTCTACATACAGGAAAGTGAAATCCAAAAGCTAGAGGTGAATCAAAGTATTGACGTTCATTTTCCGTATTTGGACTACCCAGCCGAGGTGACGGGTGTCGTTACTTCCATTGCAGCCGCCCCTCAATTTGCCGGCTTACGCATGTCACGTGAAAAAGGGCAAGCCGATTTAAGCATGTTTCTTGTCCGTATATCTATGGATTCGAATGCTGATTTGCTTCCGGGTATGACAGCGGAGGTGAAGCTCGATGAAATCACTGATTGACGAGTGGAAGTACGTGGCGGGGAGTAAGTATTTACGCCTGATTTTTATCGGTCCGCTTATCGCGGCTATATTTTTTGGCTTGATGTTCTCGAAGAATCAAATCAACGAATCGCATGTTGTAGTCATTGATGAGGATCACAGCTCGTATTCACGACAGCTGATCTCTAAAATAAATGCTTCTCCTTATATGAAAGTAACTAATGTGTATGCCAGCCCCTTAGATCCAGAAACATTACTGGCAAATGAGCAGGCAGTCGCGGTCATCATGCTTCCTAAAGAGTTGGAGCTGCGTCAGCAGCAGGGGTTATCAACGAATATCGGCATCTTAATGGATAACACCATGCCATCAGGGTTAACCGGCATCCGGACTGCGATTCAGGAAGTCATCCAGACGGAAAATATGACTCTTTCTATGACCCGTCTCCTCCAAAAGGGGATGGATCNNGCTTCTCCGTTATCTCTCCAGCAGCGGATGTTGTTTAATCCGACCACAAGTTATGTGAGCTTTATGGTCATTGGATTTGTGAATATTGTGGTGCTGATGATTACAACAAGCGGAGCAGGTTCAATTGTCCCTCGCTTGCGGCAGGAGGGGAAACTCTTTGCAAACGGGAAGTCTCCTTGGCAGATTTGGGGTCGCAGTGTACCTTACGCTGTTTTATCAACGATCTCGCTGCTTCTGTGTTATGGCTTATTAAAGCAGGTGGGGGGAATGCGCTTTGAAGCGGGGCCTTATCTGTTTATTATTCCGTTGTTTGTGTATGCCTTTGCTCTGTCACTTATGGGCCTGTTGATTGGTTATACTGCCAAAGACGTATCCAAAGTTAATTTACGAACCAATTTCGTATTGTATCCGTCGTTTCTTGCTACTGGAATCCAACTTAGTCCGCTAGCGTTTCCGGAGTTTTTTCAAATTTCCGCTTGGGCATTGCCAATGAACTGGCTGAATCGCCTCATACGCGGGATGGCTTTTCGGGATGGGGCACTAACAGCTTACAGTCAGGAGCTGGGAGCACTGCTGATCATTATTGGTGTTGTATCTTTATTCATCGGATTGCAGGTGTTCAGGGAGGCCGGAAAAGCAAATCCCAGCCGTGAGCCGCTTGTGGACCTAGATTTTAAAGGAGCCTTTGACCAATAACTGTGATGCATTGATGAAGTAGTAAAGAGGGGCATAGCCCCCTTTTTTTCGTATTTATAGTTTCTGATAGTGAGTTAAGAGTTGCTCTAGCTTATCCTGAATCATTTGTTTCAAGGCTTCAGGCTTCACCGCTCTGACATACTGACCATAACGCATGAAATAATTAGCTAGAAATTCTTCTTCGCCTGGATTATAGAATCCCTTAATGGCGGTTATCGGTCCAGCTTCTATTTCCATAGAGGGATAATGCTCTTTATAAAAAATATCTTTGGCTTGCTCCGCAATCTCAACTTCAAAGTGAATACTGTTCTCGGATTGATAAAATTCTAAGGAACGATTAAGAAGTTCTTCTATAGAATAGCGGGCTGATCTCTCCTTTTCTTCAATGAAGGTTATTCGGTCACATCTAAACACCCTATATGTATTCGTATTTAACTCTATTCCAGTAGCATACCATTGACCAAACTTCGCGGAAATTCTGAAGAATTGTACAGGGTAGCTTTTTGTCTGGTTATTTTTTGTATATTCAATGTTACAGACACATTCATTTAGAATACTTGCCAGGATTTTATCTAAAAAACGACTGACATGCTTATGCTGATACATTTCGAATTGTAGAACTTTTTTCATTCTATGTATCTGGTTGATTTGTGTACTCGATAGACAGTGCTCGAACTTTTCGTTCAGCTTGTTAACACTTAAATGAAAAGGTGTAGATTGATAAGATTCTAGCGTCAGCATAGCAAAGTACAGTGCATAGACTTCATCTATCGTGAAAATAATAGGGGATAATAATCTATTTTTTAAAATACCATAACGTCCGTGTCTGCCATATTCTGAATAAATAGGCATACCTAATTGTTCTAATGAAGTAATATCACGTAGCGCTGTACTTTTTGAAATATTGTATTTCTCCATAAGGTCACTTAGATTAAAAAACTCTCGCCCGTTTAAGAATCTCATCATGTCATTTAATCGTTCTGATTTCTTCATATAAAAAGCTCCTTATTAAGGTGTCATGTTTTGATACCTTTATATATGATAATAAGTTTAAGATCACATATCAAATATACGAAGGAGATTTATACGATGAGTACAACACTAGAAGTAGCTATTTTCTTATCAATGAAGGGAAGAGCAAAGGAAGCTATAGAATTTTACAAAAAGCATTTTAATGCAGAGGAATTGTTACGTGTTACCTATCAACAACTAGCAGAACGCGACAGCTCCATACAGCTTACGGATGAAAATAAGGATTATATTACTCACTCTATCCTGTTAATCGGAAAAACAAAAATAATGATAGCAGAAGATACAATGAATACGAATGAGAAATATACAGTGGGTAATAACACTTCATTATGTATTCAAAGTGCTGACTTAGAGGAAATTGAAGGTTTTTATAAAAGCTTAATCACGGATGAGCGTGTGAAAATTATTGCTCCTTTATCTAGTAATGTGTTTAGTAAAGCCTACGGTATCATTGAAGATCCCTTTGGTATTCAAATTCAACTCATGTTTGATGAAAGATTACATTAACAACTTTGCTTCTAAAGTAAACCCAGTTCACCGTTCAGCTGATCATAATTCAGGGATTATCCTGATGTTGGTCGGCTTTTTTTGCAGAAAGGTTATTTAGAATAGCTGTCGAAGTGGGTTATGTACATATTTTAAAGATAGGAGAGAGGACAATGAAAGTGATTAGCACATTAGAAATCGTAGATGTACAGACTGGGGAACGTACTGCGCTCCGCTCATATGATTATTTAATCGAGGCACCCAATTGGACTAGCGATGGTAAGCGTCTTATTTATAATAGTCGAGGTTGTCTCTATTCGTTCGACATAGCAACCTGTGAGATTGTTCAAATCGACTCGGGGTTGCAACGGAATGTAATAACGATCATGTTCTATCTTTTGACAACACTAAGATCGCAATTAGTCATCATACAAAAGAAGATGGTAAATCTCGTATATATACTCTTCCGATGGAGGGTGGCGAACCGGCTTTAGTTACACCGAATGCTCCAAGTTATTTACATGGTTGGTCTCCAAACGGTGCTGAGTTAGCTTACTGTGCAGAGCGCAATGGTCAGTATGATATTTATACCATTCCAGTAGACGGGGGAGTAGAGGTACATCTGACGGATTCGCCTGGGCTGGATGATGGGCCTGAATATTCACCAGATGGGGGACATATATGGTTCAATTCGGTGCGTACAGGGCTGATGCAGGTATGGCGAATGAATGCCGATGGCAGTGAGCAAACACAAGTGACTTTTAATGAGAGTAATAACTGGTTCCCGCATGTATCGCCAGATGGTCAGATGATTGCCTACCTTAGTTACCGAAAAGGAGATGTAGATTCTGGCGATCACCCTGCGAATAAGGATGTTGAGATTCGATTGATGGCAAGCACGGGAGGCGAGTATCACACACTAGTACAATTGTTTGGAGGACAAGGTACGATTAACGTGAATTCGTGGTCTCCGGATAGTAAGCGCTTGGCGTTTGTAAGTTATGAGGTGGAGGAAAAGGAATAAAATACCGATAAAAATTATAGTGTTTTTATTTATATATAAATGGGGGAAAAGTTGGATGAAGAGGATTTTTAGTGTTTTGCTAATTGTATTACTGGTTATACCAGCGCTCGGCACTACAGCCTTTGCGAGCAGTACGGTGAAGGCTAAGGTAACCGAGAGCAGTACATATTTTGACGGAGAACAAAGGGATCTGAACGGATTCAATATCTCGAACAACAATTATTTCCGGCTGCGCGATGTAGCGGAGTATTTCTCGGGAACAGCCAGTCAATTTGATATCACTTGGAATAAAGCAAACAATGCGATAGAGATCATAACCGGGCAAGCCTATACTCCCGAAAAGAAAGCTAGCAGCAACTATTATAGTCGCAATAGAAATTATTCAGCCACGCTTTCGACCTCAAAAGTACTAGTGAATGGGCAGCTGCAGTCGATTACGGCGNNCGAATATGACGTTCAGTCTGATCGCATATCCTTGTTCTCAAAAGTTCCAGATCACGCTTACCGGGTGAAGACGGCGGTGGGGACCGAGAGTAACGCTGTATCTTCTTATTTTCCCAGATGGAAAAGTACAGTCACTTCCTATCTTGTGAATAATAATGATGGGACTGTAAGTGTCCTTGAGGCGAATAAGGAAGTTACGATTGAATCATATAATGAGAAGTTTGAACTCACTGGAAATAAGAGTATTTCTTTTGAGCTTCCGATATTTGGGGGGTTCTATAGCGGGGAGAAGTATAACTATATTGCTTTTGGACAAGAGAACCGTGAAGAGAATGATAGCAAAGAAGTGATCCGTATTGTCCGTTATGATAAAAGCTTCAATAGAGTAGATAGTGTCTCCGTAAAGGGTGGCGAGAGTTATACGGTTAGCCCTTTTGATTCTGGCTCTGGTAGTATGGCCGNNGTACAAGATACACGACAGAAGATAAACTAAATCATCAATCCCAGCTGACCATTATCGTGAATACCCAAACTATGACTGTGACGAATGATCTGGGAAGATTCCAGAAGAATCATGTTAGCCACTCTTTTGATCAATATGTATTGTTTGATGGTGCTGCACATGTTCTGGTGGATCATGGTGATGCCTATCCCCGTTCGATTGTGCTGAATAAAGGAAATGGAACCAGCTATAACGAGGTAGACCTGTTTAATATCCCCGGCAAAATCGGAGCGAACACCACCGGCGTTTCTATAGGCGGATTTGAAATGTCTTCGGCGAACTATATTGTCGCTATGAATACGATTGATCATTCGCTT
>DOJM01000211.1:0-2287 GCA_003529225.1 Paenibacillus sp. | reverse complement strand
GACTGGAGAAGGATCAGAGAGATATCGTTCTTAGTGTTCTGCCAAAAGCCAACCTGTCTAGCACAGCAGTGAACCACATCACCTTGGCTAAATATGTAGGCACGAACCTGATCGCGTCCATCCCTAAACTAGTAAAAATCACAGACGACAAAATGATGGTGCTGTGGCAGGAGTTTGATAAGGAACCGGGCGACCTGAAATATGTTCTTATTAATGGAGAGGGAACAACCACTGGCGGTATCCAAACGATTAAGAACTTTGCACTATCAGAAAGCAGTCCTATTGTTAGCGGCGACAAAATTGTATGGTATACCAACAACAAAGGATCCCGACTGTTTTATTCGATCCCATTAAATTAAATTACCAGCAAAAGGTTATCCCGTTAATGCCTACATGAGGTATTNNCCAAACTCATATGCCGTTTCCCTATCGATATGCTCGTTTACAAAGACGTGCTAACATTTGTCCCCCTGATCATCTAACAAAATGACACCCGTGTACGCCTCAGACTTCTCACTCCAACAATATGACTCCCCATCGCTAACACCTGTCTGTTCCGCATTTCTAACGCCTTGGATAAACTGAAAGCGCATACTTCCTTTGGAAAGGAGTCCAACGATATGAACTTTAATCTTAACACGGTACCCTTCAGCCGAAGAGGCACCTTTCTGGCTATTTCTGAACTCCCTGAATCGGATGTTAGGGCGGAGGGACTTTACTTACGGACCGTGCGTGGTGGGGATGATAAATTTGGTGAAGCTTTTCAAATTGAACTGCTGGACGAGAGTAATCAGTATATTCCGTACGAGGCTAAGGCAGAGCCTGCACTGCTTCGTTTGAATACGGATATCGACAATATCTATGCGGAGATCTGTATTACAGATGGCCGTACGGTCCGGTTCGAGAGCAGAGGATGTGGCATTCGCCTCACCTTCCGTACCTCTGCCTACGATTATGCTTATGAACACAGCGCAGGCAGCTTTGAAGTAAACAGCTTCACCCATGAATGCCGGTTCATGCTCACCCGGTTAACCGGGGCTCTCCAGATGGAGGTACCATGGGACAAAATCAAAAGTTCCCGCATTGTGGCGGAGTTCATGCCTGAGGACGGAACGGAAATTGCCGAGTTCGCGGTGGAAGAATTTCGCACGGTATGGGAACAGCGTGATGCCTGGACGTCATGGGAGAAAGCGGTACAAGAGGTGCAACACGAATATAACCAGTGGCTGGATGCAAGCTTGACCGTTCCCGAACGCTGGCAGGACGGCCGTGAACTGGCGGCTTATATTACCTGGTCCTGCTTGGTTCCCGCGGAAGGATGCCTGACCCGGCCAGCTATGTATATGTCGAAGAACTGGATGACGAATATTTGGAGCTGGGATCACTGCTTCAATGCGATGGCTCTGGTCAGACATCACCCGGAGCTGGCCTGGGACCAGTTTATGATTTTCTTCGACCGCCAGGATGAGAGTGGCCTGATTCCGGACTTTATCAACGACAAGTACGAGCTTTGGAACTGCAACAAACCGCCTATTCATGGCTGGACGCTGGTCTGGATGATGCAGCGGACGGATTATATTAAGGAATCCCATCTTCGTGAAGTGTATGGTCCATTGAGCAAGTGGACGAACTGGTGGTTCCATTACCGGGATAACGACAAGGACGGTATACCACAGTACAATCATGGAAACGATTCGGGTTGGGACAACAGTACTGCCTTTAATAACGGGATTCCGGTGGAGAGTCCGGATCTGGCAGCATTTTTAATCTTGCAGATTGAACTGCTTGCCGAAATTGCTGGGCTTCTGGGGCTTACCGACGAAAGCACCGCATGGAGACGATTAGGCGAGGAGACCCTGGAGAAAATGCTACGTCATTTCTGGAAGGATGGAAGGTTCACCGCTTGCCGTTCTGGAACTCACGAAGCATCCGACGGCGACAGCCTACTGCTCTTCGTGCCCATTCTGCTTGGCAAGCGGCTGCCGGAGCCAATCCTGCGCGCATTGCTGGATGGCCTGCGGGATGAGAGCCGCTTCTTGACGCCGAACGGTTGGGCTACAGAGAGTGTGAAGAGCCCTTACTACACGCCGGATGGCTATTGGCGGGGCCCGATTTGGGCGCCATCAACCATGTTGCTCGTGGAAGGTGTGGCCGCGGCGGGGGATGTTGAACTGGCAAGCGAGGTAGCCCGCCGATTCTGCAATATGCTGAACAAGAGTGGTATGGCCGAGAACTTTGATGCCCTGACGGGTCAAGGTCTTCGGGACAGCGCATTTACTCGGACCTC
>DOJM01000210.1:2643-9020 GCA_003529225.1 Paenibacillus sp. | reverse complement strand
ATTGACGGGTTAGATCCGGTTATGCGACGCCAGATCAAAAACATATTGTTTCAAGAAGTAGCTGAGCGCGAACTGACAGTCCTTATCTCATCACATAATCTTCGTGAAATTGAGGATCTGTGTGATCACGTAGGTATTATGCATAGTGGGAAAATGTTGATAGAGAAGGATCTGGATGATCTTAAAGCGGATACACATAAGATACAAGTGGCATTCCGAGATGAACGGCATGAAATTCCGTTAGCAGCGAAGCTGCAAATTTTACATCAAGAACGCCGNNCACGTATTCGATTTGCTTCCATTGACGTTAGAAGAGATCTTTATTTATGAAATGGGGGATGTCGGATATGACGCGCAGCCGATACTTCTTTAATAGCAGTATTATTCGCCAGAACCTCCGCCAGCACGGCTGGATCGGAATTATATATGCACTTGGCCTAATGTTCGCACTTCCATTGCAGCTGTTCATGAGCAACAATCCGAACGCAAAACCGCGGGAAATTGATCATTTATTTCTTATAGCTGGTAGTGTACAAGCATTGTTTATTATTACGATCCCTGTGGCTGCTGGACTCTTTTTGTTCCGATACCTTCAGGCGAAATCTCCCTCAGACCTCTGGCATAGCCTGCCTTTACGCAGAGAGCATTTATTTACGGCTCGTCTGACAAGTGGACTTACATTACTGTTGCTGCCAGTTTGGTTAA
This sequence comes from Paenibacillus sp., assembly GCA_003529225.1. Taxonomy (GTDB): domain Bacteria; phylum Bacillota; class Bacilli; order Paenibacillales; family Paenibacillaceae; genus Paenibacillus_AQ; species Paenibacillus_AQ pseudetheri. The sequence goes on along the minus strand of DOJM01000210.1, from coordinate 8,315 downwards.
CTGCAGGGGTGGTCGCAGTTGTTAAGTCATGGAGTGGGAATCTTTATATTTTTCAAGGCGCTGATATTTGGCAATGGTGTATCACGGTTAGTATTCTGACTTTGTTTCTCTTCTGTTTTAGTGTTTTTGTAGGGATATGTACGGGTCAATCTATTCTTCAGGGAATTATCATTTATATTTTACTTATTCTTCCTGCTGTACTGATCTCATTAATCAATAGTCATTTAGCGATGTATCTTTATGGTTATGCAAATGCAAATGTAAACTTACATGATTCTAGTTTGCAGATATGGTCTCCGTTTGTTCATATTGTATATTATTTTACCGGCAAACCATTTACCAATACAGAATTGTGGATTTATGGAGTATTGTCACTTTTAATTATTGGATTGTCCTACCTGTTATACCGTAAACGTAATACGGAAAAAGCGGGTCAGGCTATTGCTTTTGGATATTTCAATCCACTTTTTAAAGCAGGGGTTATGTTATGTGCCATGCTTATTGCCGGTAATTATTTTGCGCAAATGAAGCAACAGCAAATGGGCTGGGTGATTAGTGGATATACCATCGGAGCCATTATCGGTTATGTTGCAGCGGAAATGATTATTCGGAAAACATGGCAGATTATGACGCGTAAAGTGTTAGCTGAGTTTGCAGTTTATGCAGTAATGCTGGGGTTACTTCTGTATATCCCGGTATCAAGTGTTACCGGGTATGAAGCTAGGGTACCTTCCGGTGATAAAATTAGTGGTGTTTATATGGGATCTAACTACCGGTTGTATACCCCAACGGATGATTTGTACATTACACCCTATATGGGACAAGATCCTTTTTCGGATGATAAAGATTATATAGAGGCGGTCCGTAAACTTCATCAAGCAGTAGTTACAGCACGTCCAGAACTTACATCACAACAATACGTTTATGAATATTTTACTCTAGCCTATCAATTGGAGAATGGTCACANNAGCAGAGCTTAAGGTGGTTAGGGAAAACGAGGCATTCAAGAATAATGAGTATAATTTAACACTTTTAGACAAAGACTTGGATTTTATGTGGATTACCAATAGGGAAAAAAAAGTGGCGGTCTCCGATCCTTTGGAAATTTCAGAGCTAAAGGAGATTATCAAACGTGAAAATTTGAATATGTCCTACGAAGTCCAGACGAACAGGGACGGTAAACCTGATGTGGCTGACATCCAAGTAGAGGTAAAGGTAAAAGAGAACAGTAATCAAGTTTCTACAGATTATGGTTATCATTTTCCGTGGAAGTCTTCCTTCCATGAGCTTGATAAATGGATGGTTGAAAAAGGCTATGCCGATAAAGTGCGAACAACAGCTGAAGATATCCAATCGGCAGAGATCGTAAAAGACGACTTTATGGATAAGCAAACACCTAAGAATCCTACGAGTCCTGAACAAAGAGTAGTACTTGCACGTGAAAAGAACCGCACAGTTGTTACAAAGGATAAGGTACTATTAACAGATATTTTGGACCATCGTTTCAATTATGAAGTTGAAAATGGGAACTATATTGTGAAGTTACTTTATAAGGAAGGGTATAGTAATTTCGTAATGTTAAAAGCATCGGATATGACGCCTGAACTGAAGGTATTACTGAAATAAGGTAAGAATAAGGAGAGTAGAAGATTACAGAAAAAGACTACTGGTTGACAGAAACTGGATAGTTGGATTATGCTTTTGAAGATAGGTTAAGGATGAAATGGTACTGAATAAAATATAATTTGACTTGGGGGTAAGGACAGATGAATAACAATATGAATAATCAACCATCGTACAATGCTTATCCATATTTGCGTCCATCTGTTACCTTGGCTTACAGGTCAGCCTTAGAATCAGTGTATTCGTTTCCGGTGAATCAACAACGCTATATTAACCGGTAAGGAGTTCTGTATTTAGGTGAAGCCCGGCCATGGACGATGGAGTCCATGGTCTTTTTTGCATATTTAGAAGGTTTAAGGGAGGGGTTAATATGTCGGAAATACATCAATCGATCATTCAGCAGCTTCGGACCATTGAATCTGAAGAACAAGTCCGCATTGTGTATGCGTGTGAATCGGGGAGCCGGGCTTGGGGATTTCCATCCAAAGATAGTGATTATGATGTTAGATTCCTATACATACGGAGACCTGAGGCGTATTTATCTATTTTTGAGCACAGGGATGTAATAGAACGGCCGATCAGTGACATGCTTGATATTAACGGTTGGGATTTGAAAAAGGGGCTTAATCTATTTCGGAAATCTAATCCGCCTCTGCTGGAATGGTTAGAATCACCGATTCGCTATGAAGAAAAATACGCTGTAGCTGAAAGTATCCGTGAACTCTCGCCACAAAGCTTTTCGCCAAAATCATGCATTTACCACTATTTGAACATGGCGCGAGGAAATTACCGGGATTATCTGCAAGGCAGTGAGGTTAAAATTAAGAAATATTTTTACGTATTAAGACCACTCTTAGCATGCGCTTGGATTGAAAAATACAACAAAGTGCCGCCGCTCGATTTTAATGTGCTTGTAAAGGATTTGATTCCTCAAGGTTCAGAATTACAGGGAGCTGTGCAGAGCCTGTTATTTCGTAAAATGTCCGGTGATGAACTAAATTCGGAGCCGCGCTTGGATGTTATCAATATTTATTTGGAGGAGCGAATTGCTCATTACGAGTGGGTTGCTTCAGCTTTTGAACAGAGTGTGGGTGTTATGGATGAAGTGTTAGATGTCTTGTTCCGATCAGCACTGATAGAGGTCTGGGGAGAAACGGGGCAATGGAACTGGTAAGTTCACAATTCAATAATTGTTAATTAAGGAGAGATGAAGCTTATGCATTTGATCATCAAGGCGACGGGGTCAGGAGCGGGGATGTTGTCCCATCTGCTGGCTAAAAACCCGCATAATTTATATGACAGGAGCGATAAAGAAGCTAGAGTGCGTATAGTATTCACTGCAGCTTCCGACGAAGAGACAGAGGCCGTTATCTATGTCACACCAGATCCAATAGCTCTAGTTAAAGGAAATACAGCTCATAATGACATCACACAATATATTAACGATCGGGAGTTTGTTACGAGCAGCCGGTTCTGCTCTTATATCCGTCCAGCGCTAGGTACAGCTCTTAATGGAAAGCCTAAGGAAGTATTNNAGCTGTCCTTTGGCCCAGTAGCATCGAACCTGCCTGATCACACGATTGAGGAACTGTTTCATGCACTTGGCTATGAGCTTGAGCTTGAAAGAGGAGATGCAGTGTATTCTTTTGATTTAAAAAGCCGCAGTTCTGCACGATACATTAGGTTACGGGGAGAACAGACGCTGCAAATNNTTGAGAAAATCAGGCGTTATGGGGAAGGCTGGTTGGATAGTCATCCGTTGCGTGCGTTAATTCTCAAGCGGTCACTACGATTTGCTAATCTTATTAAGCAATTTGATGGTGAGGAATCCACCCCTTCTTCTGAAAAAGTGACTGTTACTCCTGCTGAGGTTTCAGCTGAGCCTAAAATAAGATTAAATGATATGCGTTATGCGGCGATTGCAGAAACAGTAGTAGGGTTGGCTTTCAAAAGTAGTATTGTTGACTTTGGTTCCGGCGAAGGAAAGCTTTCGGCAAGGCTCGGAAGTGTGCCGGGCGTTAAGCAGATCTGGGCGGTTGAGCCTTCCGCAAACGCACAGCTACGCGCAATAGACCGCTTCTCGAAGCTTGACGACCGAGAAGGAGTTACCGTGCCGACGCCTGTTACAGGTTCTTTGTTCTACTTCGATGAATCGCTGCGGAACAAGGATATTATGATTCTATGTGAGGTTATTGAGCATATCGACGAATATAGGCTGGCTCGAGTGATGGAGACTATTCTGGCGGAATATAGTCCTAAGGTATTGATCCTGACTACACCGAACAAGGAGTATAACGAGGTGTATGAGATGGAATCGGAAGAAATGCGGCATAGTGATCACCGTTTTGAATGGGGACGAGCAGAGTTCTCCGAATGGTGTATGCGCTGGACGAGCTCCTTTGATTATTCGGTTGATTTTAAAGGAATTGGCGAGGGTTCTGACGCTTTTGGATACCCGACGCAGATGGCGATATTTAGGAAGGAGGGGGCATTGTAATGACTACAGAAGAGCAAAAAGAAAAGCAGCTAACCATTCTTTTTCGGCATGCAGGAATTATTGTATTGGTGGGTCCCTCCAATAGCGGCAAGAGCACTTTACTGCATAGATTAGTAGATGAAGGCACGTTGTTGCAGACAGAAATCGTCTCATCCGATGATTTCCGTAGCATGCTTGGCGACACTGATTTTATAGATTGGAAGAATCGTCCCCGCGAGGAAGCAGATATTATTTTTAATGATTATCAGCTGCTCTCAAGTCTAGCCTTTGAAGCGATGAATTCAGTCATTGCCATGCGCTGCCGACTTGGAAAACTGACTGTGGTGGATGCTACACATCTGCAAGAGGAATACCGTAAGCAATATTTAGATTTAGCAGATAAGTATAATGTTCCATGTATGGCGTGGGTGCTCGATGTTCCAGAGGAAACGCTGCTGGAGCGGGATGTACAGCGTGAGCATCCACGCGGCCGCCAGCGGGTCAAGCAACAATATGGACAGTTCAAGCGTTCGCTACGGAGTGTTAAGGATGAGGGCTTTGCCTCGACTTATTTTTTGAAAAATACGGAGTCAGTACTTTTTGAACGTAAGCAGAACCCGCTTTGGGTTGAAATCGATAAAGGGCTTGATATCATCGGCGACATTCATGGTTGTTATGAAGAGATGATCGAGCTACTCGAAAGATTGGAATATAAGGAAGATGAGCAAGGGTTGTACAGGCACCCCGAGGGTAGGCAGTTATTTTCTGTGGGGGATGTGATGAGCCGGGGCCCGGAATCGCTGAAGACGATGAGGTTTTGGAAAAAGCATGTAGATGCTGGAATCGCCCGCATGATCGACAGCAACCATGGCTGGAAAATCGCCCGCTACCTGGATGGTCGCAAAGTTACATTAAGTCACGGAGATGAGAATATCTCTACTGAGCTGGAGGCATTTGCGCTAGAAGCAGGCGATGAGGAAGCAAAGAGACTTAGGGATGAACTTAAGCAGTTTCTGTTGTCCGCGCCTAGCCACTTGTTGTTTGGCCGCAATGGCGTGCGGCGGGTCGTAGTTACCCATGCCGGAATCCGCGATGAATTTATCGGCAAGCAGTCCAAACGGATTCAGGACTTCTGCCGATATGGGGACACTGATGGAATGGATGGCAAGGGTGCTCCTGTAAGGAAAGAATGGTATGTCGAACACGAATCTGGGGAGATCATCGTCTGGGGGCATGATCCTAGACCTTTCCCAACCGTGGTAAAAAATACAGTGAACATCGACCAAGGTGCTGTATTTGGCGGATCTTTAACTGCGTACCGTTACCCTGAAGGAAAATTTGTTAGTGTTAAAGCAAAGCGCGATTATGCAGGTGATCCGGATAGTCCGTTAATTCGTTGGGAGCGGGGAAGATTCTCGCCACCTAACCTGCGCAAATTCGTGGAGGGCTACTCAGTCCAGACTGACCTTTATGGTGAAATAACTGTGCGCGTAGAATTCGTTAAAGCGGCCATAGACACGGTCTCCCACTTTACGGTGCCACTAGAGGAACTGGTGTATATTCCACCGACCAT
>DOJM01000210.1:0-2607 GCA_003529225.1 Paenibacillus sp. | reverse complement strand
TGTGGGCAGGCCATCGTTAGGCACGATTTATACAAGGACAGGCCGAGCTTTTTTTGACAGGGATACTGAATCTGAAATGTTACGTAGGCTGAATGCGGATCTCGTGCGGGCGAATTATTTTGCGGAAAATAACACGGATTTGCTGCTCCTAGATGCGGAGATCGTACCGTGGAACTTGAAGGCCCGTGAGCTGATTTCCTCCCAGTATGCTCATGTGGCTGAAGCTACTTTGCTGGATCGGGAGCATCTTTTGGAGAAGCTGCGTGAGGCTGAAAGATCAGGGAGAGATGTTGCCTCGTGGATACTGGAAATGGAGGAGAAGCTCCAGAATGTTCATCTTTTTAAGGAAGCTTTCCAAAAGTATTGCTGGGACGTAAGTGGATTAGAGGGGATTAAGATTGCTCCCTTCCACACGCTTGCGCATAGCGGACAAACTTTCTTTGAGCACAGCCATCTTTGGCATATGGAGCATAATCGTGAACTAGCGGAGTTGTCACCTTTATTTATGGAGACTGAATACCGCACGGTTTGTAATGAAGCGGACGAGGAACAGATCATCCGTTGGTGGGAAGAGATGACGGAGGATGGGCATGAAGGGATTGTTATCAAACCGGAAACATTTATAACACGTAATGGAGATAAACTGGTTCAGCCTGCACTCAAGGTGAGAGGGCGTAAATATCTGCATGTTATCTATGGGATAGATTATTTACATCCGGACAATCTTGTACGCCTCAAGCAGCGCAAAACAAGCAAAAAAGAGCGAAATGCCTTAATGGAATGTGCGCTTAGCCGGGAATCGGTGGAACGCTTTATTCGTAGAGAGCCGATAGAACGCGTACATGAATGTGTGCTTGCTGCGCTGTCTTTGGAGTCTGATCCTGTAGATCCACGGCTGTAGAGAATAGAAGTGAGTTATGAATTGAGGTAGAAATATTATGTTAAGCAATGCTACAGAAGTGTCGTTCATTTGTCTGAAGGGACTCATTTTGCCAGTCTGGGCGGAAGCCGGAGAGGGAATTTGATACTGCTGACTGTTGATACGATTAGCGCTGGTCAAATGGGTGTAACCTTTTATTATGCGGGTAATGAGGTATGGCTGGCGGACCCAATTCCGGCTTCCTGTCTTAATGTGTATACCCCATTGTAGAATTAGAACATCGTTTGGTTAGGAGGCATAATCACATGGATGGAATTTCAGATCACCTAGATCACGGATTACAGATTGTATTTATTGGTTTTAACCCGAGTATTCGTTCAGGTGAGGTAGGGCACCATTACGCGAATCCGCGAAATAATTTCTGGAGAATCTTACATCAGTCAGGACTTACTCCTCGGCTATACGACGCGTCTGAGGACGGGGAACTACTTAAGCTGGGTTATGGTTTTACGAATATTGTTGCCAGGCCTACACGCGGAATCGATGATATTACCCGGGAGGAATATAATGAGGGCCGCGAATTGCTTCACTCCAAGCTGGAATTGTATCGCCCGCAGGTCGCCTGCTTTGTAGGAAAAGGTGTATATATAGAGTTTAGCCGTAGGACTAAAGCAAATTGGGGATTTCAAGGGGATCTACCTCCGAAGGTAGACGGTGTACGTGAATTTGTAGCTCCCTCTTCCAGTGGATTAGTGAGGATGCCTATGGAGGAGATCGTAGGGATTTACCGAAGGTTGGCCGAGTTTACGCAAGAGAGTAATTAAGTAGATCTGGCCAGTTCACCGCAGCTCACGCAGCCCCATTTTAAATGTCGGCTCCCTCTAGCTTCAAACAAGAAACGAGCAAGTCTCCGTATTGGAAACTTGCTCGTTTTTATTAGTTCATTGGACTAACCGATGCGATTGCTCTTGTACTGTACTATCCGCAAATAATAATTAAGTCTCGATCAACAACAGAATGATAGAGGATAAGGATAGACAAACGCTGATCAAGCATAACACGGCAACGACTTGCTTCTGGCTTAGACCTGCACGAAGCAGGCGGTAATGAGCCTGGGTAGCGTCGGCCTGATAAATGGACTTGCCTTGGATAAAGCGTTTGACGACGACAAAAATATTGTCGAAGATTGGAACGCCCAGCGCCAGAATCGGGATGAACAGCGACAGGGCCGTAGCTTGCTTAAACGCACCGTCGAGTGCGATTACTGCAAGGATGAAACCGAGAAAGGTAGCCCCGGCGTCGCCCATAAAGATTTTGGCAGGCGGTTTGTTATAGCGTAGATAAGCAATGGTGACACCGACGAGCGCAATCGCCATAATCGCTGAAGAGGATTGCCCCTTAGTTAAGGCTACAATAAATAGTGTTATGGCCGAAATAGCAGTTAAGGCGCCAGCTAAACCATCCATACCATCCGAGAAATTAATGACGGTGGTTACGCCGAAGATCCAGATAATCGTCAATAGAAACTGTAATACCACGGGTAGAACGATATAATCCCCTGAGAAGGGGTTGTAGAAGCCTGTAAATGCGTTGCCGGAAAGATAAACAAGAACAGCCGCACTAACTTGTACAATCATTTTGGGCAGCGCTGGAAAATCTTTACCTTTTGTTTTGTACCAATCATCTATGGTGCCTATGGTCAGCAGAAGTACGCCCCCTGCAAACAG
>DOJM01000090.1:3137-3438 GCA_003529225.1 Paenibacillus sp. | reverse complement strand
AGTCATCTGTCAGGAAGCACATGCTAGGGGAACCTACGTGTCTGCCCATGTAACTAACGCTAAAAATCTTCAGATTCTTGTAAATTCCGGGATTCATGATGCTGCACATATGATTTACGACCGTTTGGACGACGGTTTAATTCAGCAAATGGTACAGAAAGGCGTCCGAATCGTTCCAACCCTTACCGTATTAAAAATGTTTCAGGACAAATTTGGAGCCCCCTTATTAGAACAAGGATTAGACAATGTTCGAAGATTTGTCCAAGCAGGTGGGGAAATCGGCTTGGGAGACGATTTTATT
>DOJM01000090.1:2717-3075 GCA_003529225.1 Paenibacillus sp. | reverse complement strand
GTATGCCGTGGGAAGAAATCCGGTTGTTGGGACAAGCCGGCCTCACACCCATGCAAATTATCGTGTCGGCAACTTCTGTTGGCGCCAAGATATGCAATCTCTCTCACGAAATTGGAACCATCGAAACTGGTAAGAAGGCTGATTTATTTGCAGTTGATGGAGATCCACTCGTTAATATAGAAAATCTTCGCAAGGTTAAATTTGTCATGAAGGAAGGCAAGGTTCTTTTCAACTAACGGGCAGTATAGTTTCATAAGTACGGAGAACCTACCAATAGACATCCCCTTGTAACCGAATGAGAGAGCAACATTTCAAATGTTATCCTGTGATATAACTATATTTGAATTCGGACAAGGAG
>DOJM01000090.1:0-2702 GCA_003529225.1 Paenibacillus sp. | reverse complement strand
GCATTGCGTCTGGCACAAGAGGGCGCATTTGTCGTCGTGCACTATGGAAAAAGACGAAATGAAGCGGAGGCAGTCATTCACCAGATCGAGCAAAGCGGAGGTAACGCGTGCGCAATTGGTGCTGACCTGAGCACTCTCGATGGCATTCATGATTTATTTTCGGTACTGGATGATGACATTCGGGAACGTACGGGCGGTAGCGGATTCGATATTCTTGTCAACAATGCTGGAATCGGTCAAATAGTTAGCCTAGAAGAGACAACTGAAGAATCTTTTGACGAGGTGATGAAGATTAACGTAAAAGCACCGCTTTTTGTTACCCAGCAAGCTTTACCGCGTCTAAAAGACGGGGGGCGCATTATTAATATTTCATCCTTTGTGACGCGCGTAGCCTCACCAAGTGTGTTCACCTACAGCATGTCGAAAGGGGCCATCGACACATTTACGCATCTTCTGGCCAAACAACTGGGTAACCGCAATATTACGGTAAACGCCATCCAGCCCGGCATTATTAACACAGAGATGAATGCCGGGACGTTGCAAGATCCCCATGGACAAAAATATGCGGCCGGTCTTTCAACCTTCAACAGGTGGGGAGAACCTGAGGATGTAGCGGATATTGTTACCTTTCTCGCTTCGTCGGACAGCCGTTGGGTAACTGGTCAATTACTCGATGCAAGCGGTGGATCTCACCTATAAGTAAAATCATTAGATGAATCCCACACTTTATGTTCATTTCACTATTACAATCCCACCCGATTTAAGGGATGAAACAGAGTGTTTCATGCAAGTATGTTTGTATCCTTGATTAAGCTCCCATGAAAATAAAAATAGCTCAAAACTCGAAAAAAAGCATATTAAAGCAGACCCAGAATAACGCTTTTTAAAAAAAGGCTGAGCCTCGTGAGTAATCATATAGAGATTGTAGATCTTTAATCACACTGACAACAAACATAAAGGCAAGGCTGGTGCAAAACCAAAAAAAGGATTAATCTTCCATGAGTGCTACCCATATAGGGTACTACATTCTGTGATGCACCGTGGTGGTCGGAGTCAGACACCATAGCTTATCGACCTTCTTCGCCAGCCGTACAAACAGTATAGAGTCATTGGTATCCATTTTCATCCTCTGTGGTGCAGTGCCGTTCTTGCGCTGCATGGATGGCTAACGNNTTGCGCTGCATGGATGAGTTGAATAGCTTTCAAGAATTATTCAATGATCACCTGCGAAACTCGAAATAACTGAATTAAAGCTGAAAGGAATCAGCCCATTATGGATTGGTCTAAATTAAGAATTCTAATCAGAGGCTTTATAGTTCCCGAACTTAAAAAACGAATTGATATTCATGTAACCAGATATCATGATGCCCATGATGGATACGGGGAGGTATGGATTACTTTAGATGGCAAAAAAATTTTTGGTGGAGGATATTATCATTGGTATATGAACTCCTTACCAAGTGATACTACGTCACTTAATATACAGCATGGAATTCATTTGGATTTTTATAAAACTCATATCATGTCCGAAGAAGTTGAAAAAATTATGAATTCAGGCCTTCACAAAACAAGCCACATTACGGACAACTTGAAAAGTTATCTAAGCACACCATTTACTGAAATTCTTAGTTCGAACAACCCGATATATAAGGCATTTGGGATGATTGATAAAAGATTAGGGAAACGGCGATTTAGACAAATTCAGTTAAAGGAAAACGAGCATCAACTAGTAAGAGCCTTTTATGAATTGCGTAATGAAATTTTTGAGATGTACTTAACTCAGGTTTTAGAATGACTAAAGATAAGGGTGAAATCTGCTCTAAGCATTTCCTTAGATGAATTAGCAGTTGGATTTTCTATAGGACTCATAGATGTGCCTGTAGCATTTACTATTCTTCTTATTGCTCTTCAAGCATTTATTTTTACCTTTTTAGGGCTTGCATTTGGTTCAAAATTCAAACGTTTTTTAGGCGAGTGGTCCGAAGAGGTTGTTGGTATTGTATTAGGTTTGCTTGGGTTCTGGATTATTATCGAAGCAGTACTTAAGCTGTATAAGCAGACAAAGATGATTTTATGTAGAAGTAAGTCCAGACCCTATTTTCACGGTCGTGATGGCTTAAGCGTGACTGATCAGGCGGGCTCTGTGGTATAAACTTTAAAGACTCAGGAATAGGTCATGAAACCAGAAATCGAATTATAAGGTGACTAGGCGATTATCTAGATCCAATACTTTACATCCCCCATATGATAGCTCGAGGGAGTGATGTAACTTGGTAAAAACAGCACAGCCGGTAACCATTGGAGCGAATAGTATAGCAAAGATTGGTAACCGTTTTTTTCTAATTGTTGAGGTGGAGGCAAAGTCACCTGGAGTCGAAATTGATCCGGTATTCGGCGTTCGGACGACTGCAAAACAAGCAGGTAGTCTCATTCGAGCAGGAGTTAAGCGTACGATATTTCAAAAAACTCCTCCGACACCGAGGCGTGGGAAAAAAGTGGAGTTGAAAGGTGTATTGTTCGCTAATGGTCGAATTTTTTCAGTCTTTGACGTTGAAAACACGACTGATGTTTCTGTACTAGTAAGAATTAACCGTGAACAAGCAAATAAGCTTATCCGTGGTGGTACTCGCATCATCAAAGTCATAAGGAAACCGTTCTAAATAGTTATTGTTTTCAATTTTCGAACTATTCGTTATTGAACT
>DOJM01000089.1:2125-2511 GCA_003529225.1 Paenibacillus sp. | reverse complement strand
CCATTGCGGATGCATGAGCGGTAGCCGTCATTCCGCAAATCTGCGGATACAGGCTGATGAAGTGTTGAATGGTGATCGTCCCGAGAATTTTTCCGCCGGCTATGGAGTACAATCCTTCTTTTGCCGTAAGCGCAGCTTGTAACCCGGCCGGCAAATACCGGTTCTCCGCCACCCGGCCGGTATATTCTTCGATCAGCTCAATTTTTCCGTCCCGGACGATGTAATCGACGTCTTTCATTAATAACGATTCCGCATGCAGCGCGCAATTTAATGACGTCAGCAAGTGACTGTTATGGCTATCGTACAAATTGCCGCATCCCAGCAGTGATTCCGCTTGCGCAGCGCCTGTTTCATTTAAGTAAACGTTCCGCTGGAACTCGTCGAAG
>DOJM01000089.1:1786-2056 GCA_003529225.1 Paenibacillus sp. | reverse complement strand
CTTCGTCGACGATGACGTAGTGGAAGGGACGATGTACGGTATCGGCATCGTTTAGTGCAATTGTGTCGCGCAAGTAATCGAATCCCGCTTCTTTGGCCGTAACATAGGTTATATCCTGGGCGTATGCTTCCTGTTTCTCCGACAGGCTCATGCCCGCTTGAACCGAGTTTACCGTTAATCCGAGGAAACGATAGATCGGACCCATCCATTCCGCATCCCGTTTGGCTAAATAATCGTTAAAAGTCAGTACATGAATACCTTTGCCAGTCA
>DOJM01000089.1:0-1746 GCA_003529225.1 Paenibacillus sp. | reverse complement strand
CAGAGCGATAGCAGCCATGATCTGGACATCGTAAGGATTTAATCCAAGCGTTCTCTTCGCTGCCTCGCAAACTAACGCATAAGCAGCGATAAGCAGCTCATCCAAAGATGTACCTGATTTTGCTTCTTTTTGTAGCCGGAGGGATTCCGCTAGAAGCTGCCCATCGTCCCATGCTTCCAAATTCCGTTTTCTGATGAGCTCCACTTTGTCCTGATAAACTTTCAGCTTATTCTGGGTATCGCGGTCTTTGAATTTTTGCATCAATTTGACGGCTATATTCATAGAAATCTGATCTCCCCTCGGTAGAAATACGCTTAGTTTATACAATATTTGCGCTGATCAGTCGGTTAACAAGTTCTTGGATTCAATCTACCAAAATATTCTATTAAATGCAATTTGGACAAAGGATAGAGACTATTAAAGCGTGGATGCTTCAAGGTACACTACAACTATCATCTTCGAGTTTTTGTTTGCAGATTGTTTTCAAAAGAACCCAAAATGGACTGAACAGGGATCTTACTCATCACCTAGTTCAGTCCACAAACCACTTATCCAAATTCCTCGCAATTCTTACTCTTCCTCAGTAGGCACCTTAACTTTTTCAAGAACTGGTTATACCGATTTTGAAATACAAATTCCCCATTGTTCATCCTTAATATCCCTATTTGGCAGCTTCTGCTTCTTCATAGATGAGGCACCGAAGAGTCTGATCTGGGTAGCGTAACTCTGCAGTATAACTGCTGCCGTCTTCGAGCAACATTTTGACCGCTACCATACCGCGCTTATTATTTACGTCAGTGTCTGTAAGGGAAGCCGTGGCGATTTTCCGGGTTTCTCCTTGTCTGTCTGTAACTATTTTTGTAGCCTCGTTAATCCAGGTTGCATCCTTTTGGATAGCGATGGCAGCTTCAGCATTGATTGGGGTTCTTGTGAGTGAAAAATTAGCTGCGGTCGTATCTACTACCGTCCGGGTGGAGGGATCAATTATTACAGTATATTGCCAAAATTCCTTACCTTGTCCTCTTAAGGTGTTGGTTTTATAAGGGGTGAATATTACCATCCAGGTCTTTTTCTTTGATAGCATGAATTCTCCTTGGCTTGCTTTTACTTCAAGCTTGGAGACGTCAGCTCCGAATATTTTTCGCACACTTGAAGCGGCCATGGCAACGGCGTCGGTCTGGCTCAAACTCCCTGAGTCTGGAGGGGTTACAATATTCCGCTTGGACNNAGTCAATATATTGTAACAGTTCCTCGTCAGTCAATGTCCGATTCGGATACTTGAGCGTGTTTTTCTCCAAGTCAAAATAAAACTCCGCTTGTCCCGATTTTAACGGGAACAGTTGCTTGGGACGAAGGCCGTCATACACATACTGGTCTTCCAATATCAGCCTCCGGTTTATTTCATCCTCGGTCATCTCCCTTCCGATGGTGACAATTTCGTTATTGGGCTTGTCCGCAAAATCATAAATTTGCTGCATTTCTTCATGGGTCATCAGCTGCTCTAGATCTCTGTTCACAGTAGATACCGGAGCTTCTGCTTCTACTTTTAGTACGGGTGCCTTGCTGCTGGTCAAAGTTAGATTGCCCGAGTCTTGTACTGCAGAAATGCTCTTGGCGGCGGTGGTGTTCACAAATCCTGGGACTATCATTGCGCTCACCGCCAGCACGCTTCCAGAGAACAAGAGCACAGCGAGGGTAGCGGAAATCTTGTTGTTCTTCATTTAACTTAACCTCCATTGGGATCGG
>DOJM01000088.1 GCA_003529225.1 Paenibacillus sp. | reverse complement strand
AGACGGAGAACTGTACAATATTCTCCAAATGACACTCGAAAAAGAGGGAGTAATCATCTATTCAGGAGTGATGAGCGAGGCTGCCGGCAGAGTGACCATCGGTTCACTCGCTGGAGGAGAGAAGAGTGTAATTCAAATGGATGTAACCTTCCCATGGGAAGCTGGCAACGAATATCAAGGGAAAGCCACGACCGTAGCTTTCGAATTCTCCGCTTCCGGAAAACCAGGTCCATCCGCCGAGCCTACTTCAACGCCAACGGCGACAGTTGCTCCTACACCTGATCCACCAGCTACACCTGAAGCTTCACCGACACCTACGGTTGCACCAACCTCAACACCTACAGATTCACCAACGACTACAACTTCACCTACAGCTGTCGTAACACCAGGTCAATCAGTGCCACCAACACCATCACCTACACCTACGGCTTCACCGCCTGCAGTCGATGAAATAAGCGTTACTGAAGAACCGATTCCAATGGGCGGAAGCAGTAATGAGCCTACACCTACGGTATCACCAGGTGCTGGTAGTCAAACCACCAGTGCAACACCTCAGCCAAGCGATGAGGCAGCCTTACCAGACGGCGACATTCCTTTGGGAGCACCAGAGGCAGGCAATGAGCTTCCAAATACCGCCGAGCCTTGGTATAACTTAATTCTTGCCAGCTTAGCTATTGCGGTACTCAGCGTGATCATCATGCGCAGATTGAAATCGAAGAAAGAATAACGTTTAGTAATATAAGTCTGGAGGAGAGAGTATGAAGAAGCGTAATGGTGTCTTATTAACCGTGAAGCTAATCTTCATACTCTCTTTAGTTGTGCTGATTTATTCGATCGTTCAAGTCGTCAAAGCACCCATTGAGGCGAAGCAGGCCCTAAATGATTGGGCAAAAAAGAGGGAGGAAGCCATCGCCCGACCCCTTCCAAATGAAGAGAACCCTCTCCCCAAGGGAATGGTCAGTTCTCCAAAAGAACAACCATCTTCTTCTCCCTCCTATAAAGAGGGTGAGGTGATTGGAAAAATCCGCTTCCCTACCTTAAATAAGAAGGTGGCTATTCTGGAGGGTACGGAAAGCCCTGAGTTAAAAAAAGGAGCTGGACACTATATAGGTAGCGCAGCTATCGGTAACGTAGGCAATAGTGTGCTTGCTGGACACCGTGATACCGTATTCCGCAATCTAGGAGAACTTGTCGCAGGGGATCTGATCGAACTGGAAAGTACGGACGGTACGTTCATCTATGAGGTAACAGGCAGCACGATTGTAGACGGGAATGAACGCGGTGCTATAAAACCAAGCGATAAAGCCATTCTTACTTTGATCACCTGTTATCCTTTTTCATACGTGGGGTCAGCACCGGACCGGTATTTACTCTCTGCGAAGCTAGTGAAGCAAGAAACATCGCCTCATTAAAGCTAATCTTAATTCTTAATCTTTTTCCTCAGGGATGAGACCGGATACGGAAAGTGATACTATATAGATACAACAGTAATGAGGAGATGACCCATAGTGAAAAAAGAGGTTATAGAACGGTTTATTTCGTATGCCCAAATGGATACCCAATCGAACGAGGATAATGAGACTTGTCCATCCACTCCGGGACAAATGGTGCTGGCTCACAAGCTAGTAGAAGAGCTAAAGGAAATCGGCATGGATGAAGTGCAGGTGGACGAGCATGGGTATGTCATGGCTACGCTCCCAGCCAATACAGAGAAGGATGTTCCAATCATTGGTTTTTTGGCGCATCTCGATACAGCAACTGATTTCACCGGAACGAATGTAAAGCCGCAGATCGTAGAGAACTACGATGGCAAAGATATTCTTTTGAACAAAGAGTTGAATGTCGTATTGTCTACAAAGAGTTTCCCAGAGCTGGCAGATTATAAAGGCCATACATTAATCACAACCGATGGCACCACACTGCTTGGTGCAGACAATAAAGCCGGTATTGCCGAGATTATGACAGCTATGAATTACCTTCTTCAGCACCCTGAAATCAAACATGGCAAGATTAGAGTCGCCTTCACACCGGACGAAGAAATTGGCCGCGGGCCTCATAAATTTGACGTAGCTGCTTTTAATGCTTCCTATGCTTACACTGTGGACGGCGGGCCTCTCGGAGAACTAGAGTATGAAAGCTTTAATGCTGCATCTGCCAAAATCTCTGTCTACGGCGTCAATGTTCACCCTGGCACCGCAAAGGGAAAAATGATTCATTCCGCAAAAATCGCCATGGCACTCCATCTTAGACTCCCTTCTGAGGAAGCCCCAGAATTCACAGACGGTTATGATGGCTTCTACCTCCTTAGCTCCATAGAAGGCACGCCGGAATTCAGCAAGCTTCAATATATTATTCGTGATTTCGACCGCGAGAAATTCGAGGCACGTAAAGCCCTTCTTTCTGCCATCGTAGATGAATTCAAGAGCATCCATGGTGAAGAGAACATCGTGCTTGAAATGAAAGACCAATATTACAACATGCGCGAAAAAATCGAACCGGTGCGTCATATTGTCGATATTGCCCATGAGGCGATGGAGAATCTGAACATCACACCGATCATCCGCCCGATTCGTGGGGGTACCGATGGCTCACAGCTTTCCTACATGGGTTTACCTACACCTAATATTTTCACGGGTGGCGAAAATTTCCACGGTAAATTCGAATACGCCTCTGCTGACAACATGGAAAAAGCGGTAACCGTAATCGTCGAGATCGCCAAGCTGTTCGAACAAAAAGCCTAAATCGTAATTCACATCACTCCATATTGAACACAAAAAATCCCTGAAAAGGTCGATCCAGACCTCTCAGGGATTATTAATGTTCAAAGTCTATTCGATTAGCATCTTTCTTCCGGCTTCGTGTCTTTCCAGATCACGTTTTCCCCGTAATTCTTACCCCAATCATACATCAATCGAAGGACGGGAAGCAGACTCTGTCCATATGAAGTCAGGGAATACTCCACTTTTGGAGGAACCTCGGCATACACTTTTCGAAGAACCAACTGATCTTCTTCAAGTTCTCGAAGCTGATTAGTCAACATTTTTTGCGTGATATGAGGAATTAACTTCTTCAGCTCACTGAACCGCTTTGTCCCTTCAAGCCCAAGATGCCACAGGATTATCAGCTTCCATTTGCCTCCAATCACCGCAAGCGTCAATTCCTTCTCGCAGTTAATTTCCTTCAAGTTGATGCGATCTTTAATCTCGGTTGCCATACCTAAAGCACCTCCTCTCTCCTGTTGTCATACTAACACAAAAACGAATATCCTCCTTATAGGAAGGTATTCGTTTCTGTACTCTCACTCTAAATTAGTATGCTTGCCGAACATCTGCTTAGTCGTCTGTCCCGTCTTCTCCATCATCCGCAGAATCACTGCATCGTAAAAAACCAACATCGTCTGTTCGAATAAAGAAGCCATCGGCTGAATCGTGCTGTAGCCTCCGCTGGTCTGATCTTTTGTAGATCCCGGCAGCTTCACTACATAGCTCGCTAAACGTCCGACGGTCGAGTCCGGCGCAATCGTAACGGCAATAATCTCTGCACCCACTCCTTTGGCCTTCTCTGCCATAGAGATCAGCCCCTTCGTCTCTCCTGAACCCGAACCGAGCACAAGCACATCACCAGGCTCAATACCCTGGGTTACCGTTTCTCCCACGACGTACACTTCTTTACCGACATGCATGAGTCGCATTGCAAAAGCTCGTCCCATCAATCCTGATCTACCAGCCCCGGCCACAAATACCTTATTCGACTGAAGAAGAAGTTCAGCCATTCGTTCAGCCTCTTGATGATCAAGCTGAGAAATGGAGCGCTGAAGCTCCTCTATAATTTGCTGTGCATATTTCAATGTGTCCATTGTAATCTTATGCCTGGTTAACTAAACGTTTCATTTCTGCCGCTGCGGCCTTTTGATCAGCCTCACCCGTAATGCCTCCGCCAACGATAACAAGATCAGGATTCGCTGCGATAACTTCCGGAAGCGTACTTAGCTTGATTCCCCCAGCGATAGCGGTTTTAGCCTGCTTAACCACACTTTTAATTGCATTCAAATCTGCAAAAGAATTTTTCCCTTCCGCCTGATGGTCATATCCAGAGTGTACGCAGATATAGTCTACGCCAAGTGCGTCCACTTCAGCCGCTCTTGCTTTGATATCCTTCACATTGATCAGGTCAACCAGAACCTCTTTATTCGTCTTCTTAGCTTCCTCCGCCGCACCTCGAATGGTAGCATCATCAGATACACCAAGCACAGTAACGATATCAGCACCAGCTTCTACCGCCTTCATCACTTCATATCCGCCAGCATCCATGATTTTCAAATCAGCCAATACCGTCAAAGCAGGAAAAGCTTCCTTTATTGCTTTCACCGCATGCAAACCTTCATTTATAACGACAGGTGTTCCAATTTCAACGATATCTATATATTCAGCAACCTCTGAGACAATCTCTTTCGCTCCCGCAATATCCACTAGATCCAATGCTAATTGCAATTTCATATTTATTTGCACTCCTTGATAATATATTTTAGTAAGTCATGTACAAATTCTAGATCCTTACATCCTTTAAGGGAAGTAGGCACTTTATTGTGATGTAGTTACCTGGAGGATACTAATGTGCTGCTGCCAGCTTTATCTTTGCATCAATTAATAACCTTTTGTCGTATTTTCGTAAAAGTACTGCATTTTCATGAAAGCTGTGCTAACATTACAGTTTGTTTATGGATTAACAGGACATTAATCATGATGTAAGAAGGTGTACAATGAAACACAATAATCACCAAGAATTTAACCTTGTAAAACTAACTTGGCCGATATTCCTGGAACTGTTTCTATTTATGCTCATGGGCAGTGTGGATACTTTTATGATTAGCTCCGTATCAGACGATGCAGTATCGGGTGTTGGCGCAGCGAATCAGATTATCGCGATGGCTATTTTAGTTCTCAGTGTAATTGGTAACGGCGCAGCGATTGTGGTCTCCCAATACCTCGGTTCCAAAAAACCTCTGGAAGCCGCAAAAGTGACCGGCAATGCCATTACCCTAAACCTGTTAGTAGGAATTGTCCTTAGTACGTTTTTGCTGATATTCGGAGGGACTCTACTAACTGCACTGAATGTAAAAGGGGACATTCTCGTTTACGCTAAATCCTATATACATATTGTCGGGGGCGGTATTTTTCTCCAAGCATTAATCAATGCTCTGGCGACCACAATCCGTACGCACGGTTTCACTAAACAGACGATGGTCGTATCCTTGCTGATGAACATCATTCACGTGGTGGGTAACTACTTACTCATCTATGGTCATTTTGGACTTCCGGCGTTAGGTGTCGAAGGTGCAGCTATCTCAACGGTTGTCAGTCGGTTTATCTGTCTTATTATTTTCTTCTTACTGCTCTACAGAGTGATGGAGGTACGGGTAAAGTTAACCTACTACATTCATCTTTCCAAAAAATATGTGCAGCAAATTCTCAAAATCGGCATCCCGTCCGCGTTTGAATCGATTATTTATCAATCTTGTCAGCTCGTATTTACGCTGTATATTACCTATCTGGGCGCCGAGGCTATGGCCACTCGTCAATACGCGCTCAACATTTCCAATTATATTTATTTATTCAGTGTAGCCGTCTCCATGGGAACCTCCATTATTGTAGGACATCTGGTGGGAGCCAGGCGCCCCAAGGAGGCCTATACGCGTGTATTCACCAGGNNTCACAGTAGTAATAGATGCTCTTGTGATCGCCTTCCGGGTACCGCTATTCGGCCTCTTCACAGACAACGAGAACATTATTCTGATGGGGGCTCAGGTTATACTGCTTAGTTTCTTCCTAGAGACCGGGCGTACAACTAATTTGGTTATCATTAACTCACTACGCGCCTCGGGCGATGCGAAGTTCCCAGTATATATGGGACTGATCTCCATGGTCTGCATGAGCTTACCCCTTGGCTATTTTCTGGTATTCCAGCTTAACCTAGGATTAGCCGGTGTGTGGATTGCCACTGCGGCTGATGAGTGGACAAGAGCTGTCATTATGTATTT
>DOJM01000087.1:6448-8128 GCA_003529225.1 Paenibacillus sp. | reverse complement strand
CATTCAATTTCACCTTCACCGCTTCCGCCGGGTCCGGCTTGATGTCCGTTCTTTTGATCCCATACTTGTCATATGCTTTTAGTCCATCGCCAACGGTGTCCGGCTGATTCTCATCCGCTACGGCTGCGGTATACGCTGTAAAGGAAAGCACCCGGTCTGTGATGGAAACATCCGTAAACATCTTCTTCTCCGGCTGTTCGTCGATAGCAGCAAAGTAATCATCATAAGGAACCGGATTCCCGTTTTCGTCCCGAATCTCGCGAGGTTCTCCATTCTCATCCAGTTCATATTGATTATTCTTATAATAGAATTTATTTCCGAATGCATTGGACATGAGATAGACCGTTCCTTTGGGGTTGAGCGCATTGCCCTCTCCATCAAATGCCAGCTTCTCCTTAGGAATAACTTCATCATTGTACATTTGGAAGGATCTCATATACATATNNTTGTAAAACTGGACGCGATCGTCTTCCCATTGCGCAGAGTTGTCGCCTGCTGCATAGGGGCTTTTGTGAAAAGTAACAAACTTCCACTTCTTGTCGCTGCGGGCGACGGTACTCTTCATCCAGGCTACTTGGTCCCAGAATTGGTCATCCGCCCATTCCACATCTTTCCCATTCTCTGCAAGTGCCCCCGAGTACTGCGAATTGAAGACAAGATAGAGTGCATCACCGTATTCAAAAGAATACACAGAGCCTTCATCGGTGTCCGCAACAACCTGTTTCGGCAAGTTGAAATGGTTATAGAAGTTGTTATTCGGTGTCGTCTCGTCTCCGTCATAATCCATGACCTCATGACCGCCAAGTACAGGCACATATGGCACTTGCAGCAATTGATTCTGGGCTGCTCCGAGCATCCATTGCCACTGCTCCTCCAAATCACCGTTATCTACCAGATCTCCGGCGCTGATCAGGAATTTAGGGTCGCCAATATAATCAACTGCTTTCCGGAAGGTATCACCCCAAGGCTCAAAGTCAGACTTGCTGGAAGCCTGTGAATCGGAACCGGCGATAAAACGGAAAGGCTGGTGGCCGGCAGCATCCGTAGTGAACGAGCCGATAGAGCTCCAATCACCCGATTTGCCGTTCCCTGCCCGAAACTTATAAGCTGTTCCGGGTTGAAGCTGGTCTGCAATGACTCTATGAGTGATAAATTTCGTTTTATGGTTCGTGCTTCTGTCGCTTTTACTCATAAAGGTCTCAATTTCTTCGGCCACTCCCTGATAAGTTAAAGCCCCGTTCTCCGGAAAAATGTTCCCCANNGGTATCCGTCATTGCATCCGTATACCAGGCCAAGGCAATGCTCGTCTTTGGATCTCCGTTAAACGTCATATTGATGGATTTTGGAGCGAGAGGCGAATCCTGAACATCAAAACTCCAGGAAACCTCCCGAACCAGCGGCACATGATCTGCGCCCTTAATAAGCTCCTTGGGTACAGTTACCGTGTAAGACTTCCCATAAGTAAGCGGAGGATGGTTTATCCGCAAAGTATCTCTGTTTAAGACTTCAAGTGTAACCCCATCAACCGGTTGATGATTCTCATCGTCAAATCGGACAACATAACCCGGATCAAGGGTAATAGCCTTGTTGAATTTGATTTCAACGGGAGCTTCGGGAGGCACATTTCCCGAGCCGTCTGCTGGCTGCTGCACAAGATCTACGGTAGGAATGACAGGTTCT
>DOJM01000087.1:2351-6365 GCA_003529225.1 Paenibacillus sp. | reverse complement strand
AACACCAGTCTGCAGGTATCGCCCGGGCAATCAAAACTGGAGACAGCCATTTTAAGATTCGTATTCGGCACATCCTCCCACGTTTGGCGGTCTACACTCGTCTGCACTTTGAAATCACGCGGACCTGACCCGGATGAATTTTGCTCAGAGGATAAGGTGATATTCTCAAATCCGGTTGTAGACACGGTAGCAAGCCAATACTTTTTCCCGTTGCCATTGTCCCAGCCCTGATAGCTGATCGCTTTCTTGCTTACATCCCCATCCTCGAACACACCGCCTACATTGCGAAAAGTAGACGCTGTCTCATAGATGCCGTANNACCGACAGCATCTGGTGCAGGTGCAGCATTTGCAATCTGGAATGGCAGCAGTAAAAACACAAGCAACAAGGAAATGGATTGGTGCAGCCTTCTTTTCAAATGACCCTTCTTTTGCACTCTCGTTCCCTCTTTTCGCAGATAATAGTTTAAGCGCTTTAACTTTCACTCGCAGCGGACCCTGATTATCTTTCCCCCTCCTTCAAGACGATTTATATGTAAATATAACGCATTCATTTCTATTCAATCTCTGCATATTTTGTTATCGTTACTGATTTTCTACTTTTACCGCTATTTAATTTCTAGCCTGTTCAATTGGTCAATGAACGTGATACGATTGATCCAGGTATGGATCATGTTTCTGCTAGGATCATTCCCGCCGGATTGGAGATGACACCCCTGGAAATCAACTTCTATAAGTCTGATCCCTTTCACATTAGCCGCGAGAAAAAAAATGTCTCAAGTATGCCTTCAAATCATTATCACGATGCTTATGAAATTCTCTACTTAGTGTCTGGAGAGCTGTACTATTTCATAGAAGACCGAACCTTTCACATCGTCAGCGGGGTTTTATTGTTCATTAACGCCAATGACCTGCACAGACTGATTAATGTAAACGGTACGATGTACGAAAGAGTTACTTTATTGTTTAAAAGGNNCTTCGCGATTTTTTTGCGGACAACTCTCTTCCATCCGACCTCTTCTCCTGCTTTCACTCCAGATCAAATGCGATCAAGTTAAGCGGCAACGACCAGATCTTTATCGAGAATCTTTTTAGCAAATTGATTCATGAAGACACCAAGAGACCTCCAGGTTTCGACTACTATCGGAAAATCCTGTTGATGGAGCTGCTGATCTTCATCCAGCGAAAAAAGCTTCCGGATCAAAACGAGTATTTTGTAGAAACGAACCGGACCCATAAGAAAATTTCCCAAATCATCCATTTCATCAACGGTAACTTCGCTGAGCCTCTGTCTCTGGAATACATATCGGACAGGTTTTCCATAAGCACCTCCCATCTAAGCCGAACGTTCAAGGACACAACCGGTTTTACTTTCATCGAATATGTAAATAACACCCGCCTGAAAGAAGCCCGCTCTCTGCTGCAGGACTCCAAATTAACCGTTTCGGAAATCGCTGAGCGTGCAGGATTTGGTAATCTGACCCATTTCGGAAGAGTATTTAAAACCATGACCGGAACCTCACCGCTCAAATACCGCAAACAGAACCAGGTTGATGAAGATAATATCTCTACGCAAGCTTGAGATCGGGTCCTTCGTCCGGACTGCTGCGCCAATCAAGAAAAAATGGATACCGTCCTTAAATGGACGGTATCCGTTTCTACGAGAAATATAAGCAAAGTATGGTGAAAGATATACTTTCATTTATAAAAAAAGAGTGCCCGACCCAAGGCCGGCCACTCCACGTTACCGCTGCCACTTATGGCAGTGCATCCTTCAGCTTCTCTCCCGCCTCCCGCAGAGACTGGAACGTCCCCGCATCGCTCCACCAATTCTTGAGAACATCATAGCTGAGCCTGCGGTTAGCAGCGTATATATTATTTACATCGGTAATCTCCAGCTCCCCTCTCTTGGAAGGGGATACTTGGCGGATGATGTCAAACACAGCTTCATCGTACATATAAATACCTGTTACGCAAAATTTGGTCTTGGGATGCTCGGGTTTCTCTTCGATATAAGCAATCCATGCAGAATCTTGACTATCGAACACGGGAACACCGTATCTACGTGCGTCGTCCACCGGCTTCAGCAATACCTTGGCTGTACCTTCAGGTTGCCGGAGATAGCTCTCCACGTAAGGTGTCAGATCATCCATAAACAGATTATCACCAAGCAATACGACAAACCGTTCCCCAGGGAAAATGAATCCTTCTGCTAAATCGAGAGCCTCTGCAATGCCTCCAGCAGCTTCCTGAATCTTATAAGTCAGAGATACACCAAACGCTGCACCACTGCCTAAAAAATCCGTATACAGACCAGCAGACTGCTTGCTGATGATCAGAAGAATGTCGGTAATTCCTCCCCGACGAAGCCGATCTATGCCGTAACAGACCATAGGATATTTGCCGACCGGAAGCAAATGTTTGTTCATAAGCCGGGTCAGCGGCCACAGTCTGGATCCTGTTCCGCCCGCCAGTATGACTCCTTTCACTTACTTTCCTCCTCTTTATCTAAGTCCTTTGCCTTCGGATCTGCACTTTATATGAAACTCTTTGGATCCTCATTCCATTTGTTCATAAAGAGCTTACGATTTCGTTCCACCAGCTCCTGTAGCCCGGTGTGGTATACCTGCTTGAAGCTCGCACTTCCTTCATGGTGTACAAGGCAATCCCCTGCGATGAGCAATCGGTATCCCTTTAGCCTGGCACGATAGCAATAGTCATCATCCTCGTAATGTCCAGGTGAGTAGCTCTCATCCAGCAGACCTACGGAAGTAAGTAGCTCTCTTTTGAATAAAAAACATAATCCTACCAAACGTTTAGTCTCCAACCATTTTTGAGGATTGGAACGGTTAGTTATCTCTGCAGCCTTATGAAAATCTAACAGACTTTCATAATCCGTCTTCACCTGTTGACGTCCACTCGCATAGTTTGTCACTGGCCCAACAATACCAACTTCAGGAGCACTATATAGCGATCTCTTCAGATTGGTTAACCATCCACGGGAAACTACCACATCATTATTCAGCAGTAACAATTCATCCCCTGATGCTAGCTTTAGACCCAAATTGCAGGCGGATGGAAAACCCCGATTCTCAGGCAATGAAATAAAAGTTATACGATTCGCACGGCAATAGGCATCCGTTCCATCTGATGAAGCATTATCTACAACGATGATCTCGTAAGGCAGTGGAGTATAAGCACGTATCGATTCCACACAGGACCGCAGCAGAGGCAACGCGTTGTAGGTCGGGATAATAATACTAGTCATCGTCATATCCGGTTCCTCCAAGCGGCTACTTGTCTGCGGTATTCGCGCTGCGTTTCGCTATTTAGTAGACCCCCATCATCTCGACGGGAAAGCACCTCAAAGAGAGCCTCTGCGTGATCGCCTATGATCAGTTTCTCCACAGCATTTCCAGCACCTATGTTCGCTTGACGCAGCCGGTTATGCTTAATCACATTCACTGTTCCAACTTTCTCCACCCTTAGCTTCTCTAATACAGAACGAGCTTGGGCTTTAGGAGGAACTATTAATTCACGGTAGCCTATGGTTTCAAGCGCTCTACGGGAGAGAGCGTGCGGGACAGCCGTCATAGAGCTAACTCCGAGATCGTATCGCCCAAGAGCNNGAAGGCATCAGTGGATCCAAATCATTAAGTGCCACGTCAATTCCACCATCTACAGCAGCTGTGAATAATCCGAGCTGAGATGCTGGGATAACCATATCTCCGTCCAGGAAGAGCAGAATATCTCCTCGACTCAACTTCGCACCAATAGCCCGCCCTACATCATGTCCAACGGACTCCGGACAATGCACAACTATAGCTTGACGATATTGTCTGGAGATGGGAAAGCTGCTATCGCTGCAACCGTTAAGCACGACGATAATTTCAGTTGGTCCCAGCCGCGATACCTGTTGTAGCAGACGTCCCAAGGTCTGCTCCTCGTTACGCGCGGAGATAATGACTGACAAGGTCCCACGTAAGCTCGGTAAATTCAGTACTTCACGACCTAC
>DOJM01000087.1:0-2310 GCA_003529225.1 Paenibacillus sp. | reverse complement strand
ATTCGCTACCCTTTGGCGGGGTGCCAGTGTTGTTTTGGCGTGACTAAATGCTGAACGTTTCTTTACCGTACGAGTTGCTGTTCCTCGTCGAGCAGCAGAGCTACCAGATACTTGTAACAGAGCAACCATCATCTCACCATCTCTCTGCGCCGGGTTCCGTCGCTAAACCCCGCCCTGTTTCCCCGGTGTTCAAGCAAGAGGGATACAGCCTCCATATGATCTGCTGTAATCAACTGCTGCAAAGGATCTATGCCATCTTCCTTACGTCTGACCGCATTCAGTTTCCCTACATGTACTTTGTGAGCAGCTACCACACGTAAACCACTCAGAACTGCCTGAGCATGTGCTAGAGGGGGACGAGATAATGATTGACTCCCTAAGATTTCAAGCGCTCTTCGGCTGATTGCGTGCGGAACTGCCGTCATCGAACATCCTTTCAGATCCGGACGGCCAAGCAAAATATTGAGTGCATGTTTGGACAGTACCACCGGATGGGGTGAAAGTTTCCGTACCGGTCCGGAATAATCATTAAGCGCTATGTCTACGCCACCGCTAACAGCGGTGATGAAAGGACGTAGCCCCGAGGCAGGAATCACTAAATCCCCATCTGTAAACAATAGGATTTCTCCCTTAGCTGCCTCTGCTCCAACACTGCGGCCAGCGTCGTGTCCAAGCGGCAACTCATAGGAAATAACATGCGCACCAAGCGAAAGGGCAATTTCTGCCGTTTGATCGGCTGATCCGTTGACGACTACAATAACCTCGCAGCGCGGATGGACCCTTCTAGCTCCGGATATCACTCCCGCAATGGTCTTCGCTTCATTCATGGCCGGAATAATAACCGAAACATAGGGGTTTGGATGGTTAACAGTAGGGACTGCAGCGACTTGCCGCACTGGGCGCGAAGTCCGCCGCTTGATCCGAGAGACCCGCCGTCCCGTGCGGCGGGCAGAAGTACGTTTGGGCTTCATGCTCATCCACCTTCCTTACAGAGCCTATTCGTCAGGCTGAGGGTTACATCACAGTTTATGTACTACGCCAAACAGGGTAACGGCCTTTGTCTCCTGTCGTGTGGAAAACAGGACAAATGTACTCAGCGGTGCATGTAGCTAACGACCTAAAAAACAGAACAGTGATCTCCAAAAAAGGAGAATCGCTGCTCTGTTTTTTTAAGAGAGATTATTTGTAGTTCAATCAAACACACGATCATCCACTGCAGGTTTGGCTAAAGGAGCACCGATAGCAATCCAAGAGATGACCCCGTAGAAATGCGGAGTTTCGCGCAAGCGCACTACTTGAATAACTGCTTCTCCATTGGCTCTACTCTTTAAAGAAGCATAGAAGTACGGTTGGTTGGTCATAGCGACAAGCACATAACCGGTATGACCAAAGTTCTCATCAAACGATACGGTTACCTCCACAGTCTCAGCATCCCCGTTGAACATAAAAGCTGTCATCCCGAACTGCTGAAGCGCTTCTCGCTTCCCTGCGGTCTGGATCGGGCTGAAGGATAGATGTTCAGCATTTACAGAATTTACTGCCAAATGGTTCCCATTTACTGCACCGGGAGCAATATGATAGTCCTGAACGCTTTCTTCCTCCAGATGTCGAGCTTGAATGGCAAAAGACGAGATTTTGGAAGCCACAATCGCTTCATCCTGAAGCTCTGCCGACCCTACCGCACCATCAGCCAGATGAGTGGACTCGATGCTGCCTGCCTTCAGCTTAGCTCCGTTGATGCTCGCATCAGGAAGCAGTGCAGCGCTGCGTGTTTCATCTGCAAGATGCTCCAATTTGATGATACCCGGCTGTAAATGCCGATCTGCCACGACCTGGTCAGCAAGATGTTCTCCGTACACACTCCATGGCTGTAAATGTAAAGAACTCACTGAACCTTCAGCTAGTTTTTCTTCGGTAACACTGCCTTCCGGCAACAGATCGGCGCTACGCACCTCTTCCGCAAGATGTTTTAAGGTGATGCTGTCATCTCGAATGTGGCGACTATCCACCGTATCCCCTGCCAAATGACCGCCATACACACTACCTGGAGCCAGGTGGAATGATTGGATAGATCCACCCTCTAATTTCTCACCTGTAATACTGCCTTCTGGTAACAGATCGGCGCTAAATACCTCTTCTGCCAGATGATTCAGGTTAATACTTCCTTGCCGGATATGGCGGCTATCTATCGTACCACCTGCTAAATGCCCACCATACACGCTACCTGGAGCCAAATGGAAAGCATGAATGGATCCCCCCTCCAGCTTCTTCCCAGGAATACTACCGTCTGGTAACAGATCTGAACTACGA
>DOJM01000187.1 GCA_003529225.1 Paenibacillus sp. | reverse complement strand
CGCTGATCCAATATAACTCCGGGGGGGATGTTATTTTTAACGTAGCTGGGGGGACAGGGCTTGGGATCTTTGACGCAGCTAAGGAGAAGAAGAAATATGCTCTCGGTGTAGACTCCGATCAGGCAATGCTGCTTAACGAAACAGATAGCGAAAAAGCAAACTTGATCGTTACTTCTTCTATTAAAAAGATTGATAGTGCTATTCTGGGTGCCGTGAAGAGATTACAAGACGGTACGCTTGAGATGGGTAAACGTGATGTATTGAGCTTTGTAGATGATGGTGTAGGCATTGCAGAGAATGAGATCTATAAAAATATCTTCCCTGCTGATCTTCAGGCTAAAGTCGAAGAAGTGAAGCAAAAGCTGATCAACAAAGAAGTTACAGTAGATAACGCGATGGGAATGGAAACCTCTGAAGTAGAAGCCATTCGTAATGCAGTTAAACCTTAAGTATAGCTATAAAGTGATAAACCTGCAGTTGGTGATTCTTCTAGGTCAGAGGAATTCCAGCTGTATATTTTTGCAGACCTCCAAGTTGAAAGGCGTTGAGACCGATGAACAAAGCTCTGCTGGAAATGCGGGGAATTACCAAGGTGTATCCCAATGGCGTCGCTGCAAATAAAGACGTGCATTTTTCTTTACGTGAGGGAGAAATTCATGCGATTGCGGGCGAGAATGGCGCGGGTAAATCAACTTTAATGAAGATCATGTTCGGCATGGAAGAGCCTAGTGAAGGTGAGATCTATATCAAGGGCGAAAAAGTGAAGCTGCAATCGGCTCAGGATGCCATTGATAGAGGGATCGGCATGGTTCACCAGCATTTTATGCTGGTTCCTTCTTTTACGGTAGCAGAGAATATGGTGCTGGGCATGGAGCCCCGTAAGGGAGTCGGCATCAATTATGCTGAAGCCGTGCGCATGACCGAAGAGACTGCGAAGAAATACAATCTGGCAGTGGATCCAAAAGCAAAAGTGGAGGATCTTACGGTTGGTATGAAGCAAAAGGTTGAAATTCTGAAGGCGCTGCTGCGTGGTGCAAAAATCCTCGTTCTAGATGAGCCGACCGCGGTGTTGACGCCACAGGAGACAGAGGAATTGTTCCGGGAGCTTAAGCAGTTAAGAGAGCAGGGACATACGATTGTTTTTATTTCACACAAATTAAAAGAAGTTAAAGCNNACAGAATTACGATTATGCGTAGTGGACGGAGTGAAGGTGTCTTCCAAACGAAGGATGTCACGGAGCAAGAAATCTCACGCCTTATGGTGGGCAGAGACGTCGTGTTGAAATATGACAAGGAGATTCTGTCTATTGGCGAGCCGGTACTCACTGTGCAGGGCCTAGGTGTAAATGATGCACACGGCAAAGCGTTGCTAACAGATATCAACTTTGCAGTACGCGGGGGACAAATTATCGGGATTGCTGGTGTAGAAGGGAATGGGCAGACACAGCTCATTGAGGCTCTTACGGGTAGTTTAAGAGGGGTCTCAAGCCAAGGCTCTGTGCTAGTGAAGGGAAAAGATATTCGTGAATCCGATATTTTGGATATTCGTAAGCTAGGCGTTTCCTATATCCCAGAGGATCGGATGCATCAAGGGATAGCCAGTGATGCGAGCATAGCGGATAATCTGCTGTCCACTCAGTATCGTACAAAAGCTATGAATAAAGGTCCCTTTTTAAATGGATCACGTATTGCCAAGCTTGCAGTATCACTTGTAGAAGAATTTAAAGTCCGCTGTTCGGGACCCTCTCAGCCAATAGGAATGTTATCAGGTGGTAACATGCAGAAGGTGGTCGTAGCTAGAGAGTGTTCTACAGAACCGCAACTGCTTATTGCAGAACAGCCGACACGGGGCGTGGATATAGGCGCGGCGCAGTTCATACATCAAAAGCTGTTGGAGCTACGCTCCGACGACTGCGCTATTTTGCTAGTGCCAGCAGACTTAAATGAGATCTTGGAGATCAGCGATAGTCTACTAGTGATGTATGAAGGAAAGATTGTTGCCTTTTTCGAGGAGCCTTCCAAGGTTAGTGAAGAAGAATTAGGGCTTTATATGCTAGGGATTCATCGACAGGACGAGGAGCAAATCAGGAGGGCCGTAAATCATGTTTAAAGTAAAATATTTTGAATACATTCGAACATCGGCAGTAATCGTAATTGCACTCGCTATTGCTTTTCTGATCATCTCATTGGTCAGCAATCAGCCGGTGAAGACGATTGGGATATTCCTATTTGAGCCGCTATCCAGTAAAGGTCATATCGGTAATGTGATTGAGATGGCCATTCCGCTCATGTTCACTGGGCTAGCAGTTTCCTTGTTGTTCCGGGCAAATATGTTCAACTTGGGAGCTGAGGGGATCTTCTATTTCTCCGGTGTTGTAACTTCCGTGTTGGCTATTCATTTAACGCTGGACGGGTGGCTTCATCCGATCGTAGCTATTGCTGCGGGTTCAATTGTAGGGGCGTTGCTCTCTGCAATACCCGGGATCCTCAAAGCCAAATGGAATGCTAATGAGCTGGTTACATCCTTGATGTCCAATAATATTTTGTTTGGAGTAGGTTTATATCTACTGAACTATCACTTACGTGATGCAAAAGCATTTGCCAATGTATCCTACAAATTCGAGAAAACGGCACTGTTGAGTAAAATGGTACCTGGCACCCGTATTCATACCGGACTTATTATCGTTATCGTGCTTATTATTGCAGCGCATCTATTCCTATACAAGACTAAATGGGGATATGAGCTACGAATGACAGGCATCAATCGGAACTTTGCACGTTATTCAGGCATGAAGACCGCGAAGGTTATTATACTGGTTCACTTGATTGCTGGTTTTATCGCGGGGATGGGTGGTTCCGTAGAAGTGTTAGGGATGTACAACCNNGGCGCTGCATTGTTCCTTGCATATATCCGGATCGGAGCCGATATGATGGCACGTCTATCGGATGTACCTTCAGAGATGATATCTATTATACAGGCGATTATCATTCTTCTGATTTCGGCTGAACAATTCCTGAAGTTCTGGAAAAATCGGATGCTCTTGAAGGAGGCGAAGGAAGCGTGAACAGCTTGTTTGATGTAATTTTTACGACTGACTTTGCGTTTTCAGTTCTTCGAGTGACGACACCGATTCTATTCGCCGCATTGGGAGCGTTAATCTCTAATAGGGCTGGTATCATCAACATTGGTATGGAAGGNNGCAGCTACACGCATAGCGCGTGGGTAGGTTTACTTGGGGCCGTGATGTCGGGAACATTGATTGCTGGAATATTAGCTTTTTTCACACTGAAATTTAAAACACATATCATTCTCGGCGGCGTAGCTATTAATATGTTCGCTTCGGGAGGAACCGTGTTTATTCTTTATCTGCTGAGTGGAGACAAGGGTTCTTCTACTTCTCTGGCGAGTAAAGTGCTACCTAGTGTAGAGATTCCTTTGCTGAAGGACATTCCGGTGCTGGGGCCTATTCTATCAGGACATCACATTTTGACGTATGTATCTATTATTGCTGTATTTGTTGTCTACTATCTCTTAAACCGTACACCGCTTGGTCTGCGCATTCGTTCAGTGGGTGAAAATCCACATGCGGCTCAATCCGTGGGTGTAAGTGTTGTGAAAATGCAGTATATGGCTTTGCTGCTTAGTGGATTTTTTGCCGGCNNTTTACTCGCGATATGATCGCTGGTCGGGGCTGGATTGCGATTGCCGCAGAGTCTATGGGGAGAAGTACGACAGTGGGTACGGCGCTGACCTCTCTATTATTTGGTACGGCAGATGCCTTGTCGAATGCGCTACAGGTCCTGAAGATTCCTGCAGAACTGATCGCGACGCTTCCTTATGTAGCAACGGTAATTGGATTAATGATCTATGCCGTATCTGAGACACGGAAAAAGAATAAAAAACTTAAAAGCCCACTAGTGAAATAGCGATAGGAATAACGAGGATTTATACAACTAAGGAGTGAATGACTATGCGAACACCTATTATTATTGACTGCGATCCAGGGCATGATGACGCAATCGCTATCCTGCTTGCAANNAGAGAAGCTGGATCTGCGCGGGATTACAACGGTTGGTGGAAACCAAATCCTCGATAAAATCACAGAAAACGCACTTAAAGTGATCAGCTTTGTGAATGCTGATATTCCTGTAGCCAAAGGAGCTGCGGGTCCGCTGTTCGGCAAGCTTGTTACAGGTGAGGAAGCACATGGTGAATCAGGCATGGACGGCCCACTGTTGCCACCAAGTAAATTCCGGCCTGTAGAAGAAGGCGCTATAGAATTTATGCTGAATATTATCCGTTCTTCGGAGGAGAAGATTACGCTCGTACCGATGGCTCCTTTAACAAATATCGCCCTGCTAATTACTGCTTATCCAGAGATTAAGGAAAGAATTGAAAAGATTTCACTGATGGGCGGAGGGATTTCTTATGGAAATGTAACCTCTACTGCGGAGTTTAACATCTTTGTAGATCCTGAAGCTGCTCGTATCGTGTTTGAATCGGGTATTCCGATTACGATGAGTGGTCTGGATGTGACCGATAAGGCAGCCATTTTCGAAGATGAAATCGTAGCATTGAAAGAGCGTGGGCCAGTGTCCACTATGGTCGGAGAACTGTTAGATTTCTATTCGATCTACGGAAAGAAAATGGGCTATGTCGGCAGTGCACTGCATGATCCATGCGCCGTAGCTTGGCTCTTGCGCCCAGAACTGTTTGAATCCGAGCATCTATATGTAACGGTGGAGACAGAAGGTAAGCTGACGCGGGGAATGACGGTTGCAGACAAAAGAAAGAAAACGGATCGCCCAGCGAATGTAGAAGTCCTGGTGGGAGTAGACCGGGAAGCATTTATGAAGTTGATTTTTGATTCACTGGAAAAGCTAGATCAAGAGCTGCTTGCGGCTGAAGGGAACTAACCTATGGCAGGATGGGAGAGACTTCAGGAGACGGTTCAGTTTGAATTGGTTCAACGTGGCTAAGAAGGCTGCAAGATCGATGGCTTCGCAGATAAACTAGCTGCTGNNGAGATCAAGCTGATGCAAGTTTACAACGAGTTGATGGAGCTCACGGTTGCTGAGGACTTTCCTTATGAAGAACCGTCTTCACTGGAGGAGATTCGTCGTCTACGTCCAGAAGGTCCACGCAAGCTGCATGCGGAATGGAGCGAAGCGGAGTGGAGAGACAAGTTCTATGGGGCTTGGCTGGGTAGAAGCGTTGGGTGTGCACTCGGAAAACCATTGGAGTATTGGGACTACCTATACGGTAAAGATGGACGTCCGGGCTGGGAGAATATTGAGCTGTG
>DOJM01000215.1:1278-5364 GCA_003529225.1 Paenibacillus sp. | reverse complement strand
CTACGGAAATGTAGATGCTAGACAATTACGTCGAATAGATTAGGTGTCATTAAACCCCTTTTTTGTATTTTCTCAATTAGCCAATTATCAAAATCTATTGCTTCTTTAATAGTTCAGTAGCATTTCGCTCTGATACTCACTCGTCTGAATCAGCCGAGTAAACGTCTCCTGTAGCCATCTTAAGTTGTGGAAACCTGTGTTAAAGTAAGGGTGTTCAAAATTTCACAAAGTGGAGGGTTACGATTTTAATGAAGAAACGTAGAATGATTTTGAGTTTGTTTTTATGTATTTCTTTATTACTTTCTGTTGTAGGGTGTACGGATAACACAGATAGTTCACAGAGACCATCAACTGAAAAGACNNTTGGTAAAGGTAACAATGGGCCAGTAAAGGTTGAAGTTGTATTCTCGGAAGATCAAATCACATCTGTTGAAGTGAAGGAAAATAGTGAAACACCAGGGATCTTTGAAAAAGCAGCTGAACGTGTTCCGGCTGATATTGTAGCTCATCAATCGTTAGCTGTGGATGCGGTAACTGGTGCGTCAGTTGTTAGTAACGCAATTATTGAAGCAGTAGCAGATGCTGTACAACAAGCGGGTGGAGATACTGTGGCACTCAAAGCGGTTGCCATTACAAAGCAAGAGGGTAAGGCAGAAGAAATAACAGTTGATGTTGTTGTTGTTGGAGCAGGGGCTGCGGGTACTGCGGCTGCATTAGCATCTCTCGAACAAGGGGCTGACACGCTACTGATCGAGAAGACAGCAGTGGCTAGTGGTGCAGGAACGCTTGCTGGTGGGATGTTTGCGGTAGATAGCACACAGCAGAAAGAACAGAACAAAGTCGTCGATAAAGAATGGTTATTTAAAAAGTTCATGGAAACAAGCAACTACCATGCGAATGCAAGATTGGTCCGCAAAATCATGGATGAATCAGGAGAGACAGTCGATTGGATGAATGAAAATGGAGCAAAACTAGTACTTACGGATCCTGGGCAAAGTGGTCAAAAAGCGTTAGTAGGTACTCCAGCTACCATTCATGGATATGTTGATGGTGGCTCCGTTGCATTAGAGAAGATTCGGAATCAGATTGAAACAAAGGGCGGAAAAATCATGTTCGAGACGCCTGCAGAACAATTGATAAAGGATGACAAAGGAAACGTTACTGGCGTTATTGCCAAAAAAGCTGACGGTGGAGAATTAAAAATACATGCTAAATCCGTCATCCTTGCAACTGGAGGATACGGCGGTAATGCTGAAATGATGAAAGAACATTTCGGTGAGAAGGCCGGAACAGGTTTGATCTCTTCTGCTACAGGAGATGGACTCAAAATGGCATGGGAAGCTGGAGCAGCGGAGCTTGGTACAGATTTAGTACAGTGGTACCATTACATGCCAAATCCTGAGTTGAGCAAAAAAATGGAAAACCCATATGTGCTTTGGGATTTGACAGCCTTACCACTTTTATGGGTGAATAAAAATGGCGAACGCTATATTAATGAAGACATTGTGTTTGACTTTGCATATGGGTCATCGGCCANNCGCACTGGGCTCTTTTTGACCAACAGTTGATTGAGACTGTAAAGACCAAGGGTCTTATTGAATACGCTGACTTATACAGCTCGTTTAAAGGTAAAAAACAAGGCTTCGTGGAGTTTAATGAACCGTTTGATACGGATACTAACTATAAGTCTACGATTACTCCTTTTGATTATACGCCAATTATCGAAGAAGCGATTGAATCCGGGGTTATTGTAAAGGGAGAAACCATTGCAGAGCTGGCAAGCAAAATAGGTGTAAGTGAACAGATACTGAATGCTACCGTTGATCGTTATAATGGATTTAGTCAAAAGGGTGTTGATGAGGATTTCTTTAAAGATGCTGAATATCTACATCCTGTGAAGAAAGGACCATTCTATGCTTTGAGTACTTCTGCACGTTGTCTGGGGACGCTTGGCGGCGTGAAGATCAATGAGAATATTCAAGCTGTGGATGATNNATGGCAATAGTTATATTACAATAGAAGGCGGTACACTTGGTTTCGCCTATACATCAGGAAAACTAGCTGGAGAAAATGCAGCAGAATACACCAAAAAACAATAAATACTAAGGTAAAAGTCATCTTATGTGATAAGATGACTTTTCTTTTTACAACAGAACAGATAAACTTTGGGGGAGATATTTGTTTCGATTGATCCTAAAGGGGGAATAGGGAATGCAGAGCATCTTAGCATTATTGCAGTTTTATAATACCTATGATCATGATGATATATATTTTAGCGTAGCTGAGAATTTCATCTATCAATTTGATCAGATGGGTAACATGAGTCTCATTGAAATAGCTGAAAAATCACATTGTTCACCTTCGACCATTACAAGATTTTGCCGACATTTATTTTATTCCAGTTATCCTGAATTACGATTGGAATTATCTAGATTAAGACAGCAGTATGTTCTCAATGTGCTTTCTACTAAGCATAAAGTTTCGACTCTAGAGAATAAAATGGTTGGTGGGAAAAATATTATTGCACGAACTATTGATAGTTTGCTGAATCAACTTGAGTCATCACAAGTCGACATCTTCCTTCAAATGCTACTGTCAAAGAACAAAATTGGCTTCTACGGATATAGTATTCCTCAATCAGTATGGCTGCTGCAAATTGATTTACTCATGGATGGCAAAAAGTCTACTGCATTCTTAGACCCTAGGTATCAAATAGAAGATGTTCAATCTTTGGATGAGGACAGCGTTGNNTTTTCACTATACAAATGACGAAATATTCACCTTAGAACAAATGATGAGAGAAGCCTCACAAAGTGGAGCTAAAGTAGCGCTCATTACGAATACATCGACGCTATTTTCGAATCTAAATGTTGATTTCTTATTTGAGTTCTCTTATCAATCATTAGCTCTAAGTTTTATGATCGTAAATGCACTTATTACCCACATGTCGATAGAATACCAGCAAAAAAATATGAATTTGACACTTGAAGCAATAGACTTAGCTTAAACGCAGTATCTGGATTGCCAACGATACAGTTGTTCCTTCATCCAGCTTACTGCTAATGGACAGACCTTGGCCATACAATTGGATTAATCGCCTTGTCTTCGACTTAGAAGGCCGTGTTTGACAGCATTTCAACGGAAGGTCCGTAACCATTATTTACACTTAGTAACAGCCGATACTCCTCTCGGCTCCATCATGAAAGCCCCGTCCTCACGCGGATGGGGCTTTGTCATGCCCAAAATTGTAGACAACATGTTGTTTATAACTTATACAATCACGTTTTTTAAAGTGGTTTTCTAGTCAATATTCTTTAAAATTACCAAACAAATAATAAGGTCCGCTGGGTAACCGGTTAATTGATCGATGTTTATACGAAAATCGCGGGCTTTTTCCACATGGCTTCGTTATTTAATTTTATTCAAGTATCTGTAGATCGTCGCTTCGGAAGCTTCCAAATGTTTGGCAACCTCGCTTACTCCACCTTTGAGCAGAAATACCCCTTTTTCGTTAAGCTTTCTAACAACATCGATTTTCTCTTTAGGAGACATTCGCTCAGGCGCGATTTCGCTCTCGGATAATACTCCTTTAATCAATGATAAGAGGAGATCTTCGATGTTGTCCTCGAAGCTTTCCAGTACGTTAAGATCCAAAGCCGATTTTTGCTGCTCCGTATGATTAGGTTTGTTGTTGGCCGTGATTGTGAAATTGGCAAGCATAATTGCATCTTCAATAACACTTCGTGCCGATATAAGATCGGATAGGTCGACGTTCACGCAGATCATACCGATAATTTCATTATGTTCATCCTTTATAAAATAACTCGATGAACGAAAAGGCTTCTTACTCTTGCCGACGCTTTCGTAATTGCAGATGAAATGTTTGTCTTTATAGTTTTTGTCCTTCATTATTTTTAAAGCAAGGTCCGTAATGGGGCCGTTCACTTTTCTGCCGCTAATATGTCCATTAACAATCTCAACGATAGAGTTATCCGGCTTCGTCACATCGTGCAACACAACCTCGCAATTCCTACCCAAGATTTCACCAATAAAGTGAACAATCGGGATATACTTCGTGAGTCTTTC
>DOJM01000215.1:407-1260 GCA_003529225.1 Paenibacillus sp. | reverse complement strand
TAATAATTTCTCAAGAAAGTATTGTAATTATGAGAAACATGTATTAAAATAAAATCATCATAATAATAAATTATCATTATGATAATATTTCATATTTAGGAGGACATCACATGCATACAACAATTTCAACCCAGAATGCTCCAGGAGCCATCGGACCTTATTCTCAGGCTGCCAAAATCGGAAACCTTATTTTCGTATCCGGCCAACTTCCGATCAATCCTCAAACTGGTGAAATGCCTGAATCCGTCGAAGAGCAAGCAAAACAATCGCTCGAGAATGTAAAAGCGATTTTAGAGGCTACTGACAGCAATTTGAAGAACGTTGTGAAGGCGATTATCTTTTTGAAAGATATGAATACGTTCGCAAAGGTAAATGAAGTTTACTCTTNNNNCATTGGTAGAAATTGAAGTAACAGCTTTTATT
The DNA here is from genome assembly GCA_003529225.1 of Paenibacillus sp. Classification (GTDB taxonomy): domain Bacteria; phylum Bacillota; class Bacilli; order Paenibacillales; family Paenibacillaceae; genus Paenibacillus_AQ; species Paenibacillus_AQ pseudetheri. The sequence continues at coordinate 837 of DOJM01000215.1, read as the reverse complement.
GAAGAATAATAAGTTGGGGAAGGGAATGAGTAGAAAATGAATTCGAAAAGTGTAGGGGCAAAGAAATGGTTGACGCTTGCCGTACTCATTCTGGGCGGGGGGACTATTTTTAAATTACCATACTTAAAAGACGCGTTTTATATTCCGATGATGGAATATTTCCATCTGACACATACGCAAATCGGTCTCACGATGTCCGTCTATGCCATTGTTCAAACCTTTGGTTACATCACATCGATGTACATCACAGATCGGTTTTCCAAGAAAAAGCTGCTCCCAATCGCCTTGGGTGGAGTAGGGCTACTCGGATTTTACATGACAACGTTTCCAGGATATTATGAAATTTTGATATTATGGGCGCTTTTCGCTTTGTTTGCTGAACTCGCTTTCTGGCCCGTTCTGATCAAAACGGTAAGATTGCTCGGGGACA
>DOJM01000215.1:0-371 GCA_003529225.1 Paenibacillus sp. | reverse complement strand
GATTGTAGCGTTTACTGCGCTTGGTATTTTCCAATGGATGGGGGCAAATGCTGCGGGCTTAAAAGGTGCCATCATTTTCTTCTCTATTACGACGATTGTAACCGCTATCATTTCGTACTTCCTTATTGAAGACGACGTCATTAATGATACAGATGAGCATGGTAACAAAATCAATCGAAGCAAGCTGGCGTTTGATGGAGCCCTAAAAGCCCTCAAAATGCCTGAAATATGGGTAGTCTCATTTACGATCTTCTCCGTATACTCCATTTATATCGGATTAACGTATTTCATTCCGTTCTTGAAAGAGATTTACGGAATGCCTGTTGCGCTGGTAGGGGCGTACGGGATTATCAACCAATACTGCTTGAAGA
>DOJM01000212.1:15766-16150 GCA_003529225.1 Paenibacillus sp. | reverse complement strand
CGCTGAATTGGCAGGTGGACGCTAACCTTGGTACTGTCGACGCGAACGGAGTCTTCACAGCAGGAACCACTGCCGGCACAGGCAAAGTAACTGTAGAGGCTGGGGCAGTCAAAGGCAATGGTGAAATTGAAGTTGTAAATAAGCTCACAGACCTTAGGTTTCCTGATGAGATCAAAACGTATTCTTCAGGTGCAGCTGCACAATTAACTGTGAAGGCGCTACGGAATGGACAGGTAATTCAAGCCGACAACCATAGTTTTGAATGGCGGGTTGAGGGCGAGATCGGAACTGTGGACGAGAAGGGTCTGTTTCAAGCGACGAGTGAAAACGGGAAGAACGGAAAGATTTATGCTAAGTACGGGGACGCCGAGACCTCTTTTGAAG
>DOJM01000212.1:15089-15600 GCA_003529225.1 Paenibacillus sp. | reverse complement strand
AACAAATTCGTGATGGCAATAATGCGGCAGTGCCTGTGGATTTTACCGATCAGATAAATGGTGTGAACTGGACAGGTTGGAAATACGTTGAAGTATCCGTGCCTAAGGGGAAAGCCACCCCGTTAACGATGGATATGCCTGTCCGCTATATGGAGACGAGCAATCTGAACAAGAGTGCGGGAGCTATTTACGTTGATGATATTCGTGCCATTTATGGCCCGCTAGAGGAGGACAGAACACCTCCTATTCTTAAAGATGCCTATCCTGGCGTGAACGAAATTGTCAAAACAGCTACACCGACCCTTTCCGTCAATGGTGAGGATGATGGTTATGATCCAGTGGTGCATCCGGGAACGTCCTTAATCGATCCTGACAAAACACGAGTATATGTGGACGATCAATTAGTGGAGCATGGCTTTTATCCTCCAAAGGGTCAGATCACTTATAAACCAAAGGTTCCACTTACAGAAGGCCGTCATAAAGTAAAAGTTGCCATCCGCGATTTGAGCGG
>DOJM01000212.1:12850-15084 GCA_003529225.1 Paenibacillus sp. | reverse complement strand
TGCTTTTAATCCGGCTGCAGTTAAAGATTTGCAGGTAATTCGAGGGGATAAGGTATCAGAAAAGCAAATGGAGTCGAACATTGATCCAGCTTTGGGCACTGTGCGTCTTAACCTAACGAATATCAATTCCTCCAATCTGGGAGATACGGATCTCATCGGACAAATTCAATATACGGTTCGAAATGATTATGTAGGTCCCTTTACGCAGGAGGAGCTGGCTGGGGATACAAGCAAACCTTTTACAATTGAAAATACATCCGGATCTGTAACTTCTACAGAAGGTGCCGGGGTTCCTATTTCTTTTATTGGAGCGGCTGTTGAATCTGTTGTAAAGACACAGTTGATGCTCACTTGGAACCATTATGATCTTGCGAAGGGCTTTGATGCGTCTTTTGTGGTAAAAGATCTGAATGAAAGTGTCGTTGAAGGAGCGGAGCTGCTGTTCAATGGAGTGGAGGTACACGGTGCTGCTACAGGGGCAAGTGGAACACTTACTACTGATTTCGTTACTTCAGCAGAAGGGACTTTTAAATTACAGGCGGTAAAAGGAAATACTTATAGTCCTGTAATGACGTTCAAGGTTGCTCCATATGACGGTACTGCTGCCCCGCGTAATGTTAATGTTACGATGGGCCAAGATGCAGCGACTTCTCGCCAGTTCACTTGGCAGACAGAACCGCTAACCGTGAATACTGTAGTAGAACTTGTGAAAAAAGCAGAGTTCACAAGCTTTCAAGCCGCGAATGTAATGAATATTACCGGAAACAGTTCAATTTACAACACCAACAATGATGGAACGATGCGAGTTCATAAAGCGGAGGCAATAGGGCTTATCCCTGGAGTCGAATATGTATATCGTGTGGGGGATGGCGAGTTAAATGTAAGTGAGCAAGGAACCTTCGTTACAAGCGGGGGGGAGAGCACTTCTACAAAATTCCTGTTTATCGGAGATTCTCAAGCAGATTCTAAAGCGGGATTTGGTCTTTGGGGCAATACGATTGAGGCTGCTTTTGCTTATATGCCGGATGCTGAAATGCTGGTTCACGCTGGAGATATGGTGGATAAAGGCTTTGAACAAGAGCAGTGGAACTGGTGGTTCGATGCAGCCCAAAAGCAGCTGAAGAATACCACGCTTGTTCCGATTATTGGGAACCATGAAGTGATGGGAACCAATGGCGATGGGGATTATCTGGCGCAATTCAATAACCCGCAAAACGGTGCGGCGACCGTAAAAGGTACGAATTATTCTTTTGATATTCAAGATACACATTTTGTGGTTATGAATACAGAGCATTCAGGTAGTCCGTTCACTGAACAGGCCGAGTGGTTGGATCAGGATCTTTCCGCTACAGATAAAAAGTGGAAGGTGATTTTTTTCCATCAAGGACCCTACGGCAGCATCTATTCGAATGAACAGGTGCAAGCAAAGTGGGTGCCGGTGTTCGATAAGCATAATGTGGATCTTGTGATGAACGGTCATGCTCATATTTACTTGCGCACTTTTCCTATGAAGGATGGTAAGCAGGTAGCAGAAGGGGAAGGCACACGATATGTTATCGGCGGTTCCTCGGGTCCTAAGTTCTATGCGCTGACGCCACGTTTTTGGCAGGAAAAAATATATGACGAAGATGAGCAAATCTATACGGCTGTTGAGATTGAGAAGAACGAGATTACGGTTACGGCAAGAACGGTAGACGGTGTTGAAATTGACCGTTTAGTGATCGGAAATTTTGTTCCAAAATCCATTACGCTGGATCAAACAGCTGTTGAGCTTGAGCCTAGGGCTAGCCTGCAATTGCAAGCTAAGGTAATGCCGGATGAGGCTAATCATCTGACAAAACTTTGGTCCATCGTTTCTGATAGAGCAGAATCAGTAGTTACCGTAGATGAAAATGGCTTGGTTACAGCGCTAAAACCAGGGACAGCTAAGGTAAGAGTCACAGTGGCAGGTTACCCGAATATTTTTGCGGAAAGCACGATAACTGTAGACGCACTGCAAGCGATTAAGCTTCAGGGGAAAGGACAACTTAAACCAGCAGAGGTCGACCAGACAGTCACCGAAGCTGTCTATGCATCCGGTAAACGAATCCCAATATTGGATGGACTTCATTATTCCAGCTCGAATGAGCATATTGCTACAATCAATGAACAGGGCTTGGTCCAGGCTCATCAGGAAGGCTCCACTGTGATCTCAGTAACCTACAGGGAGTTCTCCTCGGAGTATAATCTCGTCG
>DOJM01000212.1:12549-12843 GCA_003529225.1 Paenibacillus sp. | reverse complement strand
CAACAAGGAAGTAAAGGCTCCGTTGTTGTTCAGGCGGTATATAGTGACGGAAGCAAGCAAAAATTGGCCGAGGGCGTAAGGTACGATACAGCTGATCATTCCATTGCAATGATTAGTGAGAATGGGGAGCTTCATGCATTGAGTGCTGGTACAACAAAAGTCAGCGCTGTTTATGACGGGTTCAGCACTGAATATATTTTGACAGTGAGGGAAAGCACACCAGGTACGACTCCGACACCAAGCCCAGAGCCAACACCGACACCGGAACCAACACCGGAACCAACACCAAGTCCG
>DOJM01000212.1:12022-12522 GCA_003529225.1 Paenibacillus sp. | reverse complement strand
GGGTGCCGGGACCTGCGGTGACACCAACACCAACCGCTACACCAACACCAACTCCGTCGGCATCAGCACAAGCGGGCTTAGTCACTATAACAGCCTCTCAACTGTCAGAGAACAAGAATGCTCAAGGTGAAGTTGTGATTTCTGTTGACGGATCAGTTACGGAAGTGCTTTTGCCAGGCAATGTGGTTGAACTGCTTGGACGTGCACCACTCAGAGTAGTCATGGAGGATTTAACAGTTACAATTCCTGCGGAAGTACTGGCTGAATTAAGCAAGTTAGTCTCAACTGAAGCCATTGCAAAGAGTACGATTTCGCTACGGTTGAACACTATAGCTAATAATACAGCAGTGGATCTGTTGGAGCGTGCAGGTACACTAGCTGGTGCACAATTACGGACGAAAAGTGAGCTGCGAGAATGGTCGCTCAGCATTATTACAGAAAACGGCCAGTCATTCTTGTTAAGACAGTTTGCAGTGCCGATCACGATCTCATATAAGGTC
>DOJM01000212.1:11785-11951 GCA_003529225.1 Paenibacillus sp. | reverse complement strand
AGTTGGAGTATATGAGCAATACATGGATGAATGGTTATCTATCTGCTGCCGTCAGTCATTTTAGTAAATACGTTGTATTAGAAGTTGATAAATCATTCAATGACCTGAAGTCCGATCACTGGGCGTACCTTGCTGTAAAGCAGCTTGCGGCAAAACAGCTTGTACG
>DOJM01000212.1:2543-11764 GCA_003529225.1 Paenibacillus sp. | reverse complement strand
GTCCGTGCGCTTGGCTTAAAAGGTCAAGCAGAAGCTGGTTTCGCTGATGTACCTGCTGATAAATGGTATGCAGAAGCAGTAGGGTTAGCAAAACAAGCTGGAATTGTTACCGGTCAGACCGCTTTACTGTTTGAGCCGGATGCCAAGATCTCCCGCCAAGAGATGGCAGCGATGCTGGCTCGTGCATATGCATACGCCAAGAACAGCGTATCTGTAGCTAGTCTTAACGTTTCAGCATTTAATGATATTGGCACTGCACCACAATGGGCTCAAGAGGCTATCAGCGAGGTGTACAGACTTGGATTGATGCAGGGACGTGCTGTAGAACAATTTGCTCCGAAGCAAAACGGCACACGTGCCGAAAGTGCACAGATGATCCTCAACCTGATGAGTGTCATGGAGTAACGATTATGGCCAGTTCCAGGTTGTTGGGTCTGGCTATTTTTATCAATAAAGGGCTGTTGTAATTGGCCACAATTGATGGTTAGGGATCGTTGCGGACTGTATTACAGCTCTTTCATTTTATCGGTCCATTTTTCCAAGTTTTCGGACTCCATAGCTTTTATTGTCATACTTTTGCTGGGAATCGTAATATATTTTAATGAATAGCTGTATCTGAGTCCGATAGGCGAGCGAAACAGAGCATGGCAGATAGGCATCAAGTATTTTCTGATTTTCTGGAAATATAGTATTATATTGGGTCTATTGTGCTGAGAATTAGCCTCCAGAGGCAAGTAATTACTAGTATTAATTGTTATAAGCCAACACAAATTGTTATGTTGTGTTATGATAGTAGGGAGGTGACTCCCATGAATGATTTTGAGAACTATCCCGATGAGCTGGGTAATTTCATTCGGCACATCAGAAAGACGAGAGGGTTAACCTTAAGAGGACTTGAAGAAAAGAGCGGCATAAGTTACTCACAGCTTAGCAAGATCGAACGTGGAGAGAGCATTCCGCTAAAAGACAATCTGGACAAGATCATCGAAGCACTTGGAACAGATCTGAAGAATCGGATGTATCATTTGGCAGACTATATGCCGGATATTGAATATATCAAGACCTTAAAGCATGGTTATGAGCTGCCACAGCTTAAACAGTCTCAGGACTACATTTATGAGACGGCCTTTAACAAGCTTAAGGAATTCAGGGCAAAGGAAGGTAAAGAAACATCTTACGTTTCCTTTGATTCTAATGAAGTCATAGTTTATGAAACGGAATATGGGGCAGGAATGGTAATAGAGAAGATTGAGAAATACAATCTTACCGACGTCCTGAACGATAAGTTTGAGGGCTGCCTCGACTCCTTAAGAAAGAGCCCTCGGAAAGGGCGTCAAGCCTTTCTATTTGGCGAGTGGTTACGGGAGTGCGTTTATGAGCTGAAGGAAGAAGAACAGGATCAGGTCATACAAGCGCTCAAAGAATTTACGCAGTTTAAAGTACAACAGATAAAGGGTGCTTATAAATAATGTGTGTTTCATAAATGATCTCAAAAATGAATAATGTTGCCCTTTCTTGCAGCCATCTATTCATCTTGATCCATAAACTAACAACTAAAAATGGTTTGACAGAAAAGGGGATATTAATAATGAAAATTAACATGAAGTTTACCAGCAAGGGAAAAGTCGCTATAGAGAATTTTAATAACGAGGAATTGCTGGAGATCTTCGCACGATACATCAAGACATTATCCAAAAAATATGATATCGAAGTTGATGTTCCTCTTGAAGAGAATCANNCTGCTGTAATTGCGACTGCACAAAATGTGAAATGCGATGTAGAAACATTTTTCAAAGAGCTGGGTAGAGATATTAAAGTTCCTTTGAAGAAAAGACTTGGCGGAAAATTGGAAAATGTATTTAAAACGGAAATTACGGAGTAGAAAATTCCTCTATTTCAGTCCTTGCTGCACATAAAGAAGGTAGGGCCGTCAGGAGGCTCTACCTTCTTTATGTTGATGATGTTAACATGAAGACAATCCAGAGAATACTCGCAGTGAAGCCATAGGAAGTTATATAATTATGTCATAATTAGCGAATTAATTTGTGTACGGGGATGTTATGATTTTTCAGTTTGTATGAGATCTCTACTGTCTAAAATCTCTCTAACAATCTCTATGAAATCTGGTAAAGCTTGTGCCTCAAGCGCTAATTTATAGATGTTAAGTAATTCTTCATCAGATATCGATTCAAGAGATGAGGGGCGTGGTGAGGGATGAAAATAGTAATTCATTTGGTTCCTCCATCATATATTTGTTTTTATTACACATATATGTATATGGTATCATTTGGAATACAATCCGTCTCCTGTCATTCATCCTACGAATTTGTCTTTACATCTTAGGGGAATTATGGCATAATGACTATTTTTGTGTGATAATAGATTGATTTACTTTGAATTTTAATAAACAAAAACAATCCCGACATGTACTATACATGTCGGGATTGTTTTACTCAGAGTCTTTCTTATGAGTAGATAAGTACTTCTTTAGGCGAGGTTCATTGGATTCCGATACGGTAGTGAACTGCTTACCTTGATTAAAGCATACAATCTTGCGTCCGGGATCATAGCCTTCTATGTTGTTGATATTAACGACGTTGCTGCGGTCAAGGCGTTCGAATCCCTTNNATACGCTACGGAAAGATCGGAAAGCGTGGTGGGGAGAATAAATTCGCCTTCTTTCGTATGGACGAATATTGTATTCTTATAATTCGAGAAATACAATATATCTTCCTCTAGAATATCGCTAGAGGAACCGTCTTTCTGTAAGACACGCATCTTTTCCCCATCCTTGTTTAATTACTTGCGCAGTTCTTTTGGAATCTCAGGGCTGTGCAGTAATGGTTTTAAAAATGTTGCAAAAACATTAGCGGAAGTAGCAAGTGTGTTAGAGGCATAACGTGCCAGGGTTTTCTTCATTTGAGTGACCTCCTTTGTAAAGGGATTATTACTGTAAAGGACTGAAATAAAAATGCCAATCCAATGACAGGCGAATGGATCCAAAAATTTAAAGCCACCAAAGTTATGGAAATTATTTTTAAACCCAGATACCATTCTTTAGGAACTTGCGCATTAGCATCGGGATTTGGAGCAAATAAGATCATTACAAGCAAAGAAAAAAGATTACTCCAAATGAAATGGTTATGTATTAGATAAGTTATATGAGGGATCAGTGAACATATAAATATAGATACAATATTGCAGGACCTTGCGGATTTTAAATGCACACCGCCAGAAGACACTCTTAGGAGTATGAAGCTGAATAAGGCTAAGAATGTTTCTTTTAGCTGTCCAGTGAGCCCGCCAATGCATAACGATGTTATAATAACTAATAGAGTATTCAGAATAATGCTAAGAGCATAATGCATTATTTCAATGGAATGCGTTTGCTCTGGGTTACTTTTCTTAATAGCTTCAACAATTTTAAACGCTAAAAGATTCATAGTTATTTCTATCCTTTTTGTAAGATAAATAAAGATATCCCCATAATATTATTCCATAGAAAATTGGAATCAAGAAAAAGAAAAAGGATTCAACAAAATAGGAAAGAAAAGTAATGACAATTAATGCAGGAAGATTAAGAATGAACAATATTTTTTCGTTAGTCGTTGTTTTAATTTTTACATCGGGTTTATCAGGTACAAAGTCAAATCCAATACGTTTATGGCCCACATACAAACCAATGCAAATTACTGTTAAAGCTGATAAAAGTTGAAGTACAAAAACTTTGGCTGAAAAATAGTTCATTAAGGTTAAAGGCAACTTGGCAATAAATTTTAATAAATAATAAAGACTGGTTTGAATCACCGAGTAGGATTGATAGGCCATCCCGGTTAATATGGAAGCGTAGAAGGGGTGAATCCGGAACAATAGCCACATAAAACAAAACATTAGCGCATATTGTGAAAGAATATCTAACTGAAATAAATCATAGTTAGTTCTAAGTGAATAAGAAAAAAATCCCATTATAAAACTTGCAAACACCATCTCTTTATGATAAAGGTCTATTTTGAAAATTTTAAAAGCTAAAAAGAAAATGGCATAGGTTTCTAGTCCTGAAAATATTATAAACAGAATAAAATCTATCATGCCGACACTCCCGATGTCTTCTAGTATAACTAACCCTATTAATGCAAGTATCGTATATAATGGACTAAAATACAACAACTAGAACACAATTTTTCTCCTAATATTCAAAAAAATTCAAAAAGAGAGGGTTTTAGACATGGGTCGGCCGGAAAGTAATGAGTATTTGAGTGAACTATCAAAGTATGTCGATTTAGTGCCAGCTCAAGGGGACATTTGTACTATTTTTAGAGAGCAGACGGATGAGATTTGCAGCTTTATTTCGAACCTTACGGAAGAACAAGGAGACCATCGTTACGCTCCTGATAAATGGAGTATTAAGCAAATGGTTGGCCATCTAGCGGATACTGGAAGAATTATGTCTTATCGTTTGTTGCGCATTGCAAGAGGAGATACGACTCCGCTGGCGGGCTTTGATGAAAAGGACTATGTCCCTACCGCAAATTTTGAAGCATACACTCTAGAAAAACTACTGGCTCATTACAAGCTTGTCCGAGAGTCGACGGAAGCTCTTTTGGATACTTTGCCAGAAGAGGCATGGACTCGTAAGGGAACGGTTAACAATGGAACCATCTCCGCGAGAGCAGTGGCGTGCGTAATGATTGGGCATGATTATCATCATTTGAATATTCTTAAAGAAAGATATCTGGTTTAATCGAGTTTTATTTTTTTAAAAAAGCATTCCTGAGGCCATCGTGGCTTCGGAATGCTTTTTTAACTTAAAGTATATATTTGGGGGCCCCCCGCAAAGTACCTGAGTACGAATCGAAGCAAAGCCTCACTTTGTGGGGATGTTTTATAGTGGAGGATTCTTGTGACATTTACGGCACACTGGATAGTAGGCTTCATTGCCGCCAATTTGGATTTGCTTGCCGCTGTATACAGGCTTACCATTTTCAACTCTTAGAGCCATCGTTGCTTTGCGCTCGCAGAACCAGCAAATGGTCTTCATTTCCTCGATTTTATCAGCGTAAATCAGCATGTATTTGCTGCCTTCAAATAGCTGATTCTGGAAATCATTTTTAAGTCCAAACGCCATAACGGGAATGCCAAGTTCATCCACAATCCGTACTAGCTGTAGAATGCAGTCCTTGCTTAGAAATTGGCATTCATCAATGAGTACACAGTGGGGTTTGGGCTGGTTACTGCTGACGATATTATAAATATCGGTATTCTCGTCAACGGGTATGGCTTGTTTCCGCAGCCCAATACGGGAGGAGATAAAACCAACTTCGTCCCGATCGTCTATAGATGGAGTGAAAATGAGCACCGATTTCCCTTGCTCTTCATAATTATGTGCAACCTTGAGTATCTCAATAGATTTACCGCTGTTCATTGCTCCGTATTTGAAAAACAATTGTGCCACTTCCATCTATCCTTTCGTATAAGCCAATTATCTAATCTTAAAAATGCGACCTTATTAGAGTATCATATTCGTGTCAGCTGTATCCAGTGAAAACATTACGATAGAATTGAATGTGGTATGATAAAAGGAATTATGTGATTGGAAAGGAAGTAATAAGTGTGACTGAAAAAATAGACGGATACAAGGAGCGGTTAGCTCTGATTCAGCAGAATGGAAATCTTTCTATCGAAGCTGAGGCTTTGCTGGAAGAGATGATGGCAGATTTGGTGGAATTGAATCGAAGCAATAAAGCGCTGCGGCGGGCAATAATGAAAACTGGGCAGGCCTCCACAATGTCGACTCGTTTAAGGGATGCACTGTACGAATAGAAAAAGAGGGTATGCGAATGGNNAGGGTTTGATTTTCTCTTTTCTCAAAAAATATAAAGTCGCTGCAATAGCTGCCCTAGTGATGATGCTTATTGAACTAGCGGTGGAATTGTCTCAGCCTTTGCTAATTTCCAAAATTATTGACCAGGGCATTAAAGAACAGAATGCCTCAGTAGTATGGCTATGGGGCGGTGTACTGATCGGCAGCGCGGTAGTCGCGTTTATAGCTGGGGTATTAAGTTCTTTTTTTGCTGCCCATGCGAGTCAGAGTTTTGCGTTTGATCTTAGGGACAAGTTATATGAAAAGGTACAGTCCTTTACATATGAAGTATTCAATTCGTTTGCTACCTCTTCGCTGATCACGCGTCTCACCGGTGATGTATCTCAACTGCAGGACACTATATTTATGAGCCTCCGCTTTATGACACGGGTGCCACTGGTTGTGGTGGGCAGTGTGATTATGGCATTGGTTGTTCATGTGAAGCTGGGATTATTTCTCACCGTAGCTCTACCTTTGTTGCTTCTCTTCCTTTACTTCATCATGAGAAAAGCTTCTTTGTTATTTCGCAACGTACAAAATCGGCTAGACGGTGTAAATGGCGTAATTCAGGAGAATTTAACGGGAATTCGCTTAATCCGTGTGTTTGTGCGCATGGGGCATGAGATTGGACGGTTCACGGTCTTTAGCGGAAACTTGATGAAATCCACGGTATCCGCGCTACGCTTGACGGAGACAACGATGCCATTTGTTATGCTTATTGTGAATGCAGCGATTATGTCGATCTTATGGTTTGGACGGATTGAGATTGCAAATGGCGATGCTACTTTAGGGGAAACTGTTGCAGTTATTAACTACTCTTTACGAACCATAGGAGCGTTGTCAGCTATATCTGGACTTGTCGTTACAATTTCCCGAGCACGTGCCTCCTCACAGCGTATTACAGAAGTGATGTCAGCAGGCGCTGGAGTTAAGGAGGGCGGAGCTGTAAAGGGCGAGATGATACAGGGTCACGTCCAATTTGAAGGCATCAGCTTCAAGTATCCTGAGAGTGATATTTCGGNNTGAGCGAGTAGCGATTATGGGAGCCACCGGATCAGGAAAGTCTTCTCTTGTCGGTCTAATCCCACGTTTATATGAAGAGACTGACGGTACCATTCGCATTGATGGGCAAAAGAGCGCCGATATCGATATTTCAAGATTGCGGCGATCGATCGGTTACGTTCCTCAAGAACTGCAGCTCTTCAGCGGATCGATTCGCGATAATATCACTTGGGGCAATGAACATGCCACACAGGAACAAATCGAACACGCAGCGGCTGCCGCACAAATTCACGCAACAGTGGTGGATCTGCCCAATGGTTATGACACAATGCTTGGTCAGCGAGGGGTAAATCTGTCTGGTGGGCAAAAGCAACGGTTGACCATTGCTCGGGCGCTTGTGAGGAAACCTGCTATTTTGATCCTCGATGACAGTACGAGTGCGCTTGATGCTGTGACAGAAGGGCTTTTGCTGGAGGCGCTAAAAGAGATTTCATGTACAACCTTCCTGATTACTCAAAAGATCAGTTCTACTGCATCTGCAGATTTGATTCTGCTGTTGGACGAAGGGCGCTTAATCGGTAAGGGAACACATGACGAGCTTATAACAAGCTCTGCGCTGTACCGCAAGATTTATGAATCACAGGTAGAGGAGGCGAAGCAGCATGTTCAAAGCAATTCTTGAACCCTTTCGTCACCCAAAACCCGTCATTGAGCTTGGAGCAGGAAGAAGCCTTGGTTCAGCTGCTGGAGGGAAGCCAAAAGCAAAGGCGAAGGATTGGGGCGGCACGCTCATGCGGATTTGGAGCTACCTAGCCGAGCGTAAAGCTAAGCTTTTTCTCGTTCTCTTAATGGTAGTCTTCAGCTCGGCTTTAGCACTGCTCGGGCCTTATATGATTGGTAAAGCCGTGGATGATTATTTGGAAGGCACAGGCGGACGATCGTGGACGATTTTTCTGATCAGTCTAGCTAGTGTTTATATCTTCTATTCATTAACTTCTTGGCTGCAAAATATATGGATGATTGAAATTGCCCAGGAGACTGTATTTCGGATGCGAACGGAGTTATTTTCCCATCTTCATCGGTTGCCAATCTCATTTTTTAATCGGAGACAGCAGGGCGAAATTATGAGTCGCCTCACCAACGATATTGAGAACGTCAGCTCTACGCTGAATAGCTCAGCTATTCAGATCTTTTCCAGTGTTTTGACATTGCTCGGAACGGTGGGGGTAATGCTCTGGCTGAGTCCTCTACTGACGCTGCTCACTTTCCTGGTTGTGCCGTTGATGTTATTAGGCATGCGCTGGATTACTCGGCGTACGGGTCCGCTTTTTAAAGAACGTCAGCGTAATGTGGGTGAGTTAAACGGTTATATAGAAGAGACATTATCCGGTCAACGGATTATCAAGGCTTTTTCACAAGAGGAACGGGTCATCGCTGGTTTTCATGAACGCAATAAGCGAATTATGCTCTCTGGATACTGGGCACAGTCGATTTCTGGCTTCATTCCTAAGCTGATGAATGGACTTAATAATTTGAGCTTCGCTATTGTGGCCGGAGTCGGTGTGATTATTGTGTTTGTAGAATATACGCGTCAATTTACTCGCCCTCTTAATGACTTAGCGAATCAGTGGAATACACTACTGTCAGCGGTTGCGGGAGCGGAAAGAGTGTTTGAAGTGCTGGACGAAGAGACGGAAGCTAAAGATGAAGGTGCAGCTACTTCGCTGGTTAAAGTTGAGGGTGCAGTGAAGTTCGAAAATGTATCTTTTTCATATGACGGAAGTTCTAACACGCTGCATGATATTAGCTTTGAAGCGAAGCCTGGCGAGATGATCGCCTTAGTAGGACCTACCGGTGCCGGCAAAACAACACTTATCGGGCTGTTATCTCGTTTCTATGATCCTAATCAGGGTAAGATTACGCTGGATGGCTTAGATGTCACTTCGATTCGGCGAGAAAGCCTGAGGAGCCATATGGCGTTTGTATTGCAGGATTCCTTTTTGTTCAAGGGCAGCATCCGCGATAATATTCGTTACGGTAGACTGGATGCTTCTGATGAAGAGGTCGAGGCGGCGGCCAAGCTGGCTAACGCTCATTCTTTTATTATCCGAATGCCGGAAGGTTATGATCGAATGCTCTCTGCAGATGGTAGCGGCATAAGCCAAGGACAGAAGCAATTGCTATCCATTGCAAGGGCCATTCTTGCCAATCCTTCGATGCTTGTTCTTGATGAAGCCACTAGCAGTATCGATACGGTGACCGAAATCAAGATTCAGGAAGGACTTCAGGCGCTAATGAAGGGACGGACAAGCTTCGTTATTGCCCATAGACTGGGTACCATTCGTGCAGCTGATCGAAT
>DOJM01000212.1:0-2509 GCA_003529225.1 Paenibacillus sp. | reverse complement strand
GGCGGGAGTTTTCAAGGAAGCGTAGGTCCCGTCCATGAAACTCCCGCCTTTATGTAATGTGTAGATATTCATTATACATTTGAAGTGAGTTGTCGGATGGTTTAATTGCAGAATGTGCAATAGATTTCGATTGTACAATAAGGGGATGATTATGCTGCTTATGAGATCGTATCTTGCGCTGCAGCTTGTTTCGCTTTTTGTTTCTCCTTGAACCGAGGGCCAACATAATTACGTTTGCGGTCTCTTGCCAAAATCCAGCCGCCAAGGAAAGTCATACCTGCCACAAACAGCAGAAACCCTCCGCCGAAATGCAGCCAAGCGAAATCTGGAACAACGGCGTCATCGCCATGCATAGAGATATAATCAAAAATATCNNATAAGTGTCTCCTACCCCTCTTAGCCCATTAGATTCAACCATATGATAACGCTTTAGTAAGAAAAAGTCCATTTGGATATGACGTTTATAAGTTTTGTAATACGCTAAAAAGAGAGTACAATATACAATGTAAAATGAACTTACGTGTAATGACTGGAGGATACATATCATGACAATTTCATGTGACGTGGCTATACTTGGCGGAGGAACCGGGGGATATGTGGCAGCCATTCGCGCTGCACAGCTTGGGAAGTCCGTCGTCGTCATCGAAATGGACAAACTTGGAGGAACCTGCCTGCACCGTGGCTGCATTCCTAGCAAATCGCTGCTCAGAAGTGCAGAAGTATATGCTGAAATCAATGAGAGCGAGAGCTATGGCATTGAGACAAGCGGTATACAGCTTGTATTCCCAAAAGTACAAAAGCGCAAGGAAGCGGTAGTTGAACAACTTCATCAGGGCGTACAATATTTGATGCGCAAAAATAAAATACAAGTTATTAAAGGCAAGGGGCGCGTAACGGGTCCCTCTATTTTTTCCCCGCGTAGTGGTGCTGTTGCTGTGGAACTAGAAGATGGTGAAATGGAAACAGTAGTCTCTAGCCATCTTATTATTGCTACAGGATCTCGTCCGCGTGTATTACCTGGTCTGGAACCAGACGGGAAAGTTATTCTTAGCAGTGATGAAGCGCTCACCCTCGACGAGTTACCCTCTTCCATCATTATTGTTGGAGGCGGAGTAATTGGGGTGGAATGGGCCTCTATGCTGGTTGATTTCGGAGTGCAGGTAACGGTAGTTGAAGCTGCTGGCCAGTTACTGCCACAAGAGGATGAAGAGGTAGCTAAAGAACTGCAACGCTTATTGAAAAAACGTGGTGTTAAAATACTGACTGAAACTACAGTGGATGCTGCAACCTGCAAGGTAACGGACGATGGAATTTCGATTGATGCCCGTAAGGGAGAGCAAACCCAAAGTCTATCCGCAGAAAAGTTACTTGTATCCGTAGGGAGAGTAGCGAATATAGAGAATATTGGTCTGGAAAATACAGATGTTCGCTTTGATAAAGGAATTATCGCTGTAAATGCAAGTATGCAAACGGCTGAGCCGCATATTTATGCGATTGGTGACTGTATCGGTGGACTACAATTAGCTCATGCAGCCAGCCATNNGCGGTCAACCATCTCGCTGGTGAGAAACTTCACCCTTATCATACACATCTTGTACCGCGTTGTGTCTACACACGTCCTGAAGTTGCGAGTGTGGGTCACACTGAGAAGGAAGCTAAAGCATTGGGACATGATGTAGTAACTGGTAAATTCCCCTTCTCGGCCATTGGCAAGGCGATTGTGTACGGTCAGAAGGACGGGTTTGTTAAAGTTGTGGCGGACCGTAGCAGCGGAGATATTCTCGGTGTGCAGATGATAGGTCCGCATGTTACGGATCTAATCGGGGAAGCTGCATTGGCACAACTGCTGGATGCAACACCTTGGGAGGTTGGCGAGGCTATTCATGCTCACCCTACACTTTCGGAGATCATTGGAGAAGCAATGTTAGCTGTAGATGGAAGAGCTATCGGGATTTAGCTTTTCTTTTTGGGTAAAAAGGGATTATAATAAACTCAAGCCAAGTCTTAGTACCAGGTTTTAAGATCAGGATACAATTGGTCTTAAATCCTGTAAGACTCAGGCTTTATGAATAAGGAGGTATCTCTTTATGGAATCCCAAGATACTGTAAAAACGATTAACAGACATAAGCAGCTTGGACTAAGTGACGGCCAGGTCATCGATATGTACAGATATATGCTGCTCGCACGTAAATACGAGNNCATGTCTCCGGCATTGGCCAGGAGGCGGGTCAGGTGGCAGCAGCATTTGCGCTGGACCGGCAGAATGATTATTTTTTACCTTATTACCGTGATTATGCTTTCGTACTCTCCGTGGGTATGACTACTCGTGAATTGATGCTGTCTGTGTTCGCAAAGGCAGAAGATCCAAACAGTGGTGGGCGGCAAATGCCAGGTCACTTTGGTAGTAAGCGTCTGCGTATTGTGACAGGCTCAAGTCCTGTAACCACGCAGGTCCCTCATGCGGTTGGTTTTGCTTTGGCAGCCAAAATGCAAAAGAAAAAATTCGTC
>DOJM01000174.1:10730-15989 GCA_003529225.1 Paenibacillus sp. | reverse complement strand
CAAATCCAAGGCAGCACTTAAATCTTCTCTCAAAGATGAAGGAATGAGAAAACCTCGGGGGAAACAGCCAGTAGATAGTATTATCCCTAAAAAAGCTACCAAACCAATCATCTCTGCTAAAACACCGATAATCGAAAAGGCTAAACCAAAGTCTAAAGCAGAGAATAAACCAATTCCGCCCAAACCGGTGATAGATTCTTTAGTGGAGGTATCGTCTGATCCTCCAGGACTTTCTCCGGATCGAATGGTTGGTAGCAAGAATTTACACAAATTAGTTGCAGTCGGTTGTTCTACAGGCGGACCTCGTGCACTGAAGGTACTCCTGGAGAAAATTCCAGCGGATTTTCCAGCTCCTTTTGTCATTGTGCAGCATATGCCGCCTAACTTTACGAAATCACTAGCCCAGCGACTGAATACATTCAGTCCGCTAGAAGTGTTAGAAGCAGAGCAGGGGATGATATTAAGAAAAGGAGCCGCCTATATTGCACCTGGAGGTTATCATTTACAAGTAACCCCGACATCTAAAGGGCAATATGCAGTTGTACTCACGAAGGAGGAGGCGCGAAATGGCCACCGACCTTCAGTGGATGTTTTATTCGAATCATTACTTCCGCTCACATCTCTGGATCGGCACGTATTGCTGATGACAGGGATGGGGAGTGATGGTGCTAGGATGATGAAATCTCTCTATGACTCAGGGGTTACCTCAACTTTTGCTGAAAGTGAAGAGACCTGTGTCGTTTACGGGATGCCGCGATCTGCGGTGGAATTGCAGTGCGTCAAATATGTACTGCCTTTGCAAGAAATTGCTCCTAGGCTAGTGCAAGCCGTTAAATAACGGAAAAGCGAACTCGAAGGGGAGGTGCTCTACTATGGACATGAACCAATATTTATCCATGTTTATTGATGAGTCGAATGATCATCTGCAGTCATTGAACGAGAGCATGATGGGGCTGGAAGCGAATCCTGAGGATCTTAGTATCGTACAGGTAATATTCCGCTCTGCGCATACCTTAAAAGGTATGGCAGCGACTATGGGCTTTGAAGATTTGGCTTCACTTACACACCAAATGGAGAATGTGTTAGACCTTGTACGTAATAACAAGCTGCGCATGCAGGATTTCATTTTTGATACGTTATTCAAAAGTTTGGATGCCTTAGAGTCTATGGTTGAGGATATTACTAGAGGTGGCGAAGGTAAAGCAGATGTATCAGCCATTGTCTCATCCCTACAGGCAATCGTCCGGGGTGAGATTCCAGTTGAAGGCGGAGCANNACAAGAGAAATTTGACCAAAGCTTCTCACTCTATTACATAACCCAAAAAACCGCCGATCAGATTCAGGCCATGATTATGAATTTGTCTGAAATTGATAAAGTAACAGTAGTAGCACTAGATCAGGAATCCTTGAAAATGCTTGGTCAAGAATCGGCAGCTGCCGTGTCAGAGGTTGCCGCAACAGTCACTGTAGAGGAAACAACTCCTGCTGCTCCAGTAGCATCTAAACCATTGCCTACCAAAGATGAAGGTAATAAGCCGGGCGCAGCCAAAACAGGAGGGGCGCCTTCACGTACGATTCGCGTAGATATCGAACGCTTAGACGTGCTCATGAATCTATTTAGTGAACTTCTGATTGACAGAGTTCGTTTAGAACAGCTGGCTTCAGAGGTTCAGAATGGTGATCTTACGGAAACCGTCGAGCATATGGGCAGAGTAAGCGGAGATCTCCAGAATATTGTGATGAAGCTTCGCATGGTTCCGGTAGATACCGTATTTAACCGGTTCCCACGTATGGTTCGTGATTTAGCTAAATCGCTTGATAAGAAAGTAGATCTAATTGTAACGGGTGCCGAAACAGAGCTTGACCGGACGGTAATTGATGAAATTGGTGATCCGCTTGTGCATTTATTGCGTAATGCGGTTGATCACGGAATTGAATCCATTGCTGACCGTATTGCTGCTGGTAAACCTGAGACTGGGACAGTTCATCTACGTGCTTTCCACAGCGGGAATCATGTCTTCATTGAAATTGAGGAAGATGGGACAGGTATTTATCCAGATAAGGTTCTGAAGTCTGCTGTGAAAAAAGGCGTGATCACGCAAGAGCAAGCAGCGAATATGACGGATGATGAAGCTTATCAATTGCTATTTGCACCAGGTTTCAGCACGGCAGAAGTTATTTCTGATGTCTCAGGTCGTGGCGTAGGACTGGATGTAGTAAAAGCTAAGATTTCTTCCCTGGGTGGTAATGTAACGATCTATTCTTCACCAGGCAAAGGTACGAATTTCTCAGTTCAGTTGCCACTTACTCTATCTATTATTGCAGCCATGCTTGTTCGATTGGGTTCTGAGAAATATGCCATTCCATTATCCTCTATTGTAGAGACTGGAATCGTGAAGAACACTCAAATCCGTATGATTCATGGCAACAAAATGATAGAGTTCCGGAATTCTCATATTCCACTAGTTTCTCTAAGTCGTCTATTTTCAGTGCCTGATTATGATGAGAGTACTGAAGAAGAGACAGAGATCGTAGTTGTGCGTAAGGGAGAACGTCTTGTAGCCTTAGCTGTACAGGATTTTATTGGTCAGAACGAGGTCGTTATCAAGAATCTGGGTAAATATTTACCTGAAATTCAAGGGATATCTGGCGCTACGATACTTGGAGATGGTCAAGTCGCACTTATTATTGATCCGAACGCTTTTATTAAATAACTAGGATAGAATAGGGAGGTTCGTTCCATGGCTGAAGATATTAAAGTGATAGTGTTTAAATTAGGCTCAGAGGAATACGGTATCGAAGTTGAGAAGGTACAAACCATTGAGCGCATGATGCCAATAACTCGTGTACCTAAAACATATTCGTTTATCAAGGGTGTAATTAATTTACGTGGTGTTGTTATTCCTGTGATTGACCTTCGAGGCCGCTTTGGGATCGAAGAGGCGGAGCAAACAGATCAGTCTCGTGTAATTATCGTATCTGTTAATGAAATGGAAGTAGGTTTCATTGTAGATTCAGCAAATGATGTAATAGATTTGAACAGGGATTCTATCGATACACCTCCAGATGTTGTTGGCGGCATCAAAGCGAAGTATTTAGATGGGGTGGCCAAGATAGGTGAAGAGCGCTTGCTGATCATGCTTAATCTGTCAGAAGTGCTTAACAAAGGCGAAATCGTTCAATTAGAAAGCCTAGAGGGTTAACCTGTGGAATTATTTAAGCACTATAAGGATTTTAAAATGGATGTGCTTAAGGAAGTCGGAAATATTGGAGCTGGGAATGCAGCCACCGCATTATCACAGCTCTTGAATAAGCCGATTGATATGGCTGTTCCCAAGGTACAGCTTCTCAACTTTGAAGAGATTACGGACAAAGTTGGTGGAGCTGAAGAACTAGTATATGCAGTTTTCTTACGTGTGGAGGGAGAAGCTCCGGGCAACCTGTTTTTCATTCTTTCACCGGAAGCCGCTTTGAACTTACTCAGTCGCATTGCAGGCATCGAGATTTTAAGTGACCAAGAACTTGGAGAAATGGAACTTTCCGCGCTAAGTGAAATTGGAAATATTTTAGCAGGATCGTACCTATCCTCTCTTGCAGACTTTACCTCACTTTCTATGTATCCAACAGTTCCCGCACTTGCCATGGATATGGCTGGAGCCATCCTAAGCTACGGTTTGCTGCAATTTGGGCAAATGGGTGACGATGCATTGTTGATCGATACTACCTTTTTTGAGGGGAAAAACGAAATTGAAGGGCAATTTTTCCTTATTCCCGATCCGGAATCATTCCCGAAAATCTTCAAATCGCTAGGAGTTCCGTTTGAAAATGATTGAAGAACAAAGCATCATTAAAGTAGGGATGGCAGATCTTAACATTGGAAGCCAGGATAGTTTGATTCGTACAACGGGTCTTGGCTCCTGCGTGGGATTGACATTGTTTGACCCTGGAAAAAAAATCGCGGGAATGGCGCATGTGATGCTCCCTACTTCTGAGATTGCTAGGGAAGGGCAATTAAACATCGCTAAGTTTGCAGACACTGCAGTGCCGGAGCTCTTATCCCGTTTGCTGGAGCTTGGTGCGGTTCGTAGTCGGATCGTAGCCAAGATGGCAGGAGGATCACAAATGTTTGCCTTTGCCGGGGGGAGCGACACCATGAGGATCGGGCCTCGTAATGTTGAAGCTTGTAAACTTGCTCTTGAGCATTTAAAAATTCCCTTAATTGCGGAAGACACGGGCGGTAATTATGGCCGTACGATAGAAATTGCCTGCAACACTGGTGTATTGTTCATCCGCAGTGTGCAAAAAGGCGCTAAGGAAATATAAATATGAAGATGATAGGAAACATTTTTATAAACTTGCTGTTGGGTTTGATAGGTTTTGTATTCACATTTTTTGTAACCTACAGTAACAATGTTCTCGGTACTAGTTTATTACGAAGCCTATTAGGATTTATCATCTGGTTTCTGCTTGCTTTCCTCCTAAGATGGGTATTGGGTTTTATCGTGTATCAATCATCGCCTCCGGATGAACAGGATGTTGAGGGAGAAGAACTTGGTGCCAAGCTAGACATCAGTACCCCTACTAATGAGGATGAAGAGTTAATTAACCTACTCAAACCGAAGCCAGGACAAGGGAGTGGGAACAGTGAGGGGTTCAAGCCTCTTACACCCCCAAAACTAGTCTCTATGAAAGATCCTGAAGAATTGGCCAAGGCCGTTCGTCACCTGAAAGAAGAATAAGCGAGCGCTGTGGCGGAATCGGTTATCTTAAAATATAAGAATGTAAAAGGTTCACTAAATACTTTATTTCTTATATTTTTCGAAGGAACGATGGGCGTCCCAGAGAGGACGCCGAAGGCGTTTCTTCTTATGACTAGGCAGGTTTCGCCGCGACAAGCTCTCTGACTAAACTTTGGGAAGGGTGAAAGCTATTGAACGAGCGTAAAGCTTCTCAATTGGAAACTGACGAGCTATGGGAACAGTGGAAAGAACACAGTAACCCTGAAGCCAAAAAGAAGCTGATAGAGAGTTATCTCCATATTGTTGATTATGTATCCAGCCGTTTGGCTGTGGGGTTGCCCAAAAATGTATCTAAAGATGATCTAGCCAGCAATGGAGTAATGGGATTAATTGATGCGATTGAAAAATTCGACTACAAACGGGGATTGCAGTTTCAGACCTATGCTTCCTGGCGTGTACGTGGTGCGATTTTAGATTCCTTACGCCAAAGTGATTGGGTCCCTAGATCTGTGCGAGAATA
>DOJM01000174.1:330-10711 GCA_003529225.1 Paenibacillus sp. | reverse complement strand
TCTATACCTGAATATTAGTGTAACAGAATTTCAAAATATGTTGCAGGATGTGGCTGTAATGTCACTATGTTCACTGGAAGACCCGATTCGTGAAGAGGAATCAGAGACCCGAATGTCCATACTGGTGGACGATAAAGCTAAAAATCCGGATAGCAAGGTAAATGAGTTCTACTTACGCGAAGCCCTCACCAAAGGTATTGAGAAATTAACGGTGAAAGAACGGACCGTTGTGTCCCTTTTATATTATGAAGATTTGTCATTGAGCGAAATCGCAGAGGTCATGTCATTATCTCCTTCACGGATTTCGCAGCTTCATTCCAAGGCTATTTTACGGCTGAGGGGAACACTTGAGAAGAATCGCGATCTACTTATGCAGAACGATTAACCGTTAGCGGTGACAAGGGGGAGCAAAATTGATCGGTCAAAATGCCTTGGATCAGTACTTAAGTATTACTTTTTCGGATGACAAAGGGATCGCGTATTTGCAGTTCTCCAAAAAGGATGAGAATTTTTCCTGCTCACCTACAGAATTGGAAAGCTTCCTGCACAGTCACAATATTCGCTACGGGGTCCAGCGTGATGTTGTTGAACGTATTTGTAGTCATCCGGAGGAGTTTTTTTGGAGTAAAGTCGCTATTGCTATGGGTGAACCTGCTGTAAATGGAAGCGACGGAAGCATTATGCTGACTGTAGATCTGGAAGAGGATCGCAAGCCGCTTGAAAAAGCGGATGGAAAGGTGGATTATAAGGATTTAGTTCGGCTTCGTAACGTGCTCAAAGGAAAGTTGATAGCTAGAATTATCCCTGCTCAGCCTGGTAAACATGGAAAGACTGTAACAGGTGATGAGCTTGCTTTCAGAGCTGGAAGGGAAGCCCATTTTAAAGTCGGTAAGAACGTACTCGTTGATAATAATGAAACTTCGATGTATGCCGCAATTGACGGTCTTGTTACTTTAACCGATAGTGGTAAAATCAATGTGTTTCCTGTGTATGAAGTGAATGGTGATGTGGATTACAGTACTGGGAACATTGATTTTGTAGGTACGGTTGTTATTCGTGGAAACGTACTTTCAGGATTTTCTGTAAAGTCCGCCGGTGATATTCGTGTAGTTGGTGGGGTAGAAGGAGCAGAATTAATCTCTGGTGGATCCATCGAAATTACGGGTGGAATTATCGGCTATAACAAAGGACATGTAACCGCTGGCAAAAATGTTAAGGTCTCTTTCATTCAAGATGGTAATGTTACAGCCGGTGAAGATGTCATTGTATCCCAGAGCATTATGCATTCCAATATACGCGCGGGCAGAGATGTCCTTTGTAACGGAGCTAAGGGATTGATTGTTGGCGGAACTGTTCAGTCCGGGGAAAGAGTCGTTGCACGTACAATAGGCAATACAATGTCCACAGCGACTTCTATTGAGGTAGGTGTAGTGCCTGAACTCAGAAATGAGATTAACGAGCTGCGTCAATCTCTACGTCAGTTACTTGAAAATGAGGACAAAACCTCTAAAGCACTGTACCTTTTAAATCAATTGGCAACTAATGGTCAACTGCCTGCAGATAAAGTGGCGCTTCGCGTTAAATTGAATGCTACTAAACAGTCTCATCAACGTGAGGAAAAAAGAATTAAAGAACGTGTGCTAGAGATTGAAAGAATGCTAGAAGATACAGGCAGAGCTAGAGTTGAAGTGATCAAAACGATCTATGGCGGATCCAAAATTATGATCGGTAGATATACTCGATTTGTAAAGGACCCTACAGAACGAGTTGTGTTTGTTTATAGTGAAGGTGATATATCCTTAACGCCATACAATTAATCGGGCGGGCAGCAATAGCGGCCGGCCATTCTTGAAATATAAGAAAGTATAAGTTTCACGTTATACATTATCCTTATATTTTTACGAGAAACGGTTATCGTCTTTAAAAGACGACGACATTGTTTCTTCTTATGAGAAGAGGGTTATGATGAGCCTAAAACCAGTGGAACTGCAAATTGCACTACCCCGGACTACGGAAGCGGGTAAGATTCAGAATGAATCTCAGCAGCGCCCCGCTATTGATCAGCATCAACTGGCCGGACAAAATGTGAAACAAAGCCAGGAAATGACCATGCGAAGCGCTGAAGTGGATGAATCTTCTGAATCTGCTTTACGCGATGGCGGAGATAAAGGCAATCATCATTCCGGGGGAAATCCTTCCTCGGAGAAACGTTCGAAGTCAGGCACTCGTGATGCGGAACATCCTTACAAAGGACAGCGCATTGATCTGAGTCTTTAATAAGTAATTATATTTGAATTGTTAAAGGAGATAAGGCACTTGCAACCATGGGTATATATTGTGCTAGTAGGTGTCGCCGCTATTCTTTATGCCCTTCTACTTCCAGCACGTATGAAGGAAAGAAAAGCAGAGCAGCAAAGCCTCAAAGAAACAGAGGCTGCACTTGAGTTATATATGGCTGACATAGAGCGCGAAAATGAAGAGCTAGTACAGTTGGTCAGCAGTATTAAACAGCAATCACAAACTAATCATGTAGCAATGCAAGGGCAAATTAGTGATTTGCAGCATCAATTGACAGAATTACAGCAAAGCTCTTTATTACTAGAGGGCCGAGTAACTAACGAAGAAAAGTGTTTAAGAGAGTTGGAAGTTTCGGTTGAGAAGGGTTCGTATGCTAAGGCTGCGGCGATCGGAGACCCATCAGCCGGAGCTGAAATGAGTTCAATACAACCAGAAGTGAAAGCGAAACCTATTAGTTCTATTAAATTGCGATATCCACGATTATTCGAACTACATAAGCAGGGGAAATCGGTAGACTCCATTGCCAAGACGGCTGGACTTCAGCGGGGAGAAGTGCAACTGATTCTGCAACTCGCCAAACAGGAGGAATCGGTATGATGAAGAACCGTTCTTTTTTGTTCGGACTTGGCACTGGGCTAATTGCAGGCGCACTTTTACTCCAATTAATGATATCCGGTGGAGCGGCTCCACTCACCAAGGAACAGGTAATACAAGGTGCTGAGAAATTGAACTTGAAGATTATCGACGAATCTACTGAACCTCCTTCTGATAAGTCTGCTTTGGAGGACGCTGTTCAAGGTCAGAAGACAGACGGCGTTAATGAGGGCAGTACTGACAACGTGGCACCTTCTGAGCCTGCAGTAGCGGCTTCTCCCGCTCCTGTAGTATCTCCTACAGTATCTGATAACCCCAATAAGGTTGTCCCTCCTAAAGAGCCCTCAACGCCTAAAGAAGGTGCTGTTGAGAAGCCAGAGGTCACTACTGCACCATCTGCTGTTGCACCTGATAAGCCTAAAGCCACTGCGAATACGGGGGTTGTTGTTCGTATACCTTCAGGTAGCACATTGACAAAAACAGCAGATATTTTGGAGAAGGCTGAAGTCATTAAGGACAAGGCTAGTTTTCTTAAAGCCGCCAATCAACGTCAGATCAATACGAAGATTCAGTCGGGTTCTTACACCTTTAATAAAGACGAGAGTCTAGGTTCTATACTAGAAAAATTAATAAGTTTTCAATGATCGTTGCATACACTAATGAAATGTGGTATAGTAATTGACGGTGTTAAAACACACGCTGGTTGATTTCGACAAGGGGTGCTTTCTTCTGAAGAAAGTCTTGCTGAAAGATGACGCACGGCGGAGGAGACACACAATAAACCAAACNNCCATGAAACAGCTTCTAGAAGCTGGGGTACACTTCGGTCACCAGACTCGTCGTTGGAACCCAAAGATGGATCGTTATATCTTCACTGAAAGAAACGGAATTTACATTATTGACTTGCAAAAAACAGTCAAGAAGGTAGAAGAAGCTTACAACTTTGTAAAAAGCGTCGCTGGTGACAACGGCACAATCCTATTCGTAGGAACAAAGAAACAAGCACAAGATTCCGTAAAAGAAGAAGCAGAACGTTCAGGTATGTTCTTCATTAACCAACGTTGGTTGGGCGGAACTCTTACTAACTTCCAAACTATCCAAAAACGTATTGATCGTTTGAAGAAATTGGAATCTTGGGAAGAGGACGGCACTTTCGAAGTTCTACCTAAGAAAGAAGTTATCCTTCTTCGCAAAGAGAAAGATCGTCTTGAGAAATTCTTGGGCGGTATCAAGAACATGAAAGGTCTACCAAGCGCGTTGTTCATCATTGACCCGCGTAAAGAGCGTATTGCAGTTGCAGAAGCTCGCAAATTGGGTATTCCAATCGTAGCTATCGTTGATACTAACTGTGATCCAGACGAAATCGACTACGTAATTCCAGGTAACGACGACGCTATCCGCGCCGTGAAATTGTTGACTGGTAAAATGGCAGACGCTGTTGTTGAAGCTCACCAAGGCGAAGACACAACTACTGCTTAAGTAGCGACTAACACATACAAGAACTTAAATGAAAAGGGTGGTTGGCAGGTGGATAACCTCTCACTGCCCTTTTTTTAGGATAAAGGCCTTGAACAAAGCAAGAAAACGACAATTACCTGGAGGGAATAAACAATGGCAGTTGATGCAAAAGCAGTAAAAGAACTTCGTGAAAGAACAGGCGCTGGTATGCTTGATTGTAAAAAAGCGCTTGAAGAAGCTAATAACGATATCACTAAAGCAGCAGAATTGCTTCGTGAAAAAGGTCTGTCCGCAGCAGCAAACAAAGCAGGACGTATTGCTACTGAAGGCGTTGTAGAATCTTACATCCACGCTGGCGGCCGTATTGGTGTACTTGTAGAAATCAACTGTGAAACTGACTTTGTTGGTAAAACAGATTCCTTCAAGGAATTTGCTCGCGATATCGCTATGCAAATCGCTGCAGCAAACCCGCGTTATGTTCGTCGTGAAGAAGTTCCGCAAGAAGATGTAGAAAAAGAAAAAGAAATCCTGAAAGCTCAAGCTTTGAATGAAGGTAAGCCTGAGAAAATCATTGAAAAAATGGTTGAAGGACGTATTGGTAAATACTACGAAGAATATTGCTTGCTTGAGCAAAACTTCGTTAAAGACCCAGACAAAACGATCTCCCAATTGCTGAATGAAAAAATCAGCACAATCGGAGAAAACATTTCGATCCGTCGTTTTGCTCGTTTTGAACTAGGCGAAGGTTTGGAAAAGAAAGTGGATAACTTTGTTGAAGAAGTTATGGCACAAGTAAATAATTAATATCAGCTTCATTATAAATGTGAAGAATTGAATATGGGCAAGCATCAGAAGAGCGGAACACGTACACGTAGTGTTCCGTCTTTTGCAGAAAGTGAGGGTATACATTTGGAACAGCCGGTATTTAAGAGAGTAGTCCTTAAGGTAAGTGGAGAGTCTTTGGCAGGACAAAACGGATATGGTATTGATGCTGACATGATTATTTCCATCGCTGAACAGATCAAGGAAGTTGTAGAGCTTGGCGTTCAGGTTGCGATTGTTTGTGGTGGAGGTAACATTTGGCGCGGGATCGCTGGTAGTGCAAGTGGCATAGATCGCGCTACTGCAGATTATATGGGCATGCTGGCAACAGTAATGAATTCACTTGCTCTGCAGGATGCATTAGAACAAATCGATGTGCCAACAAGAGTGCAGACTTCGATCTCGATGCAGCAAATTGCTGAGCCGTACATTCGTCGTCGTGCGATTCGCCACTTGGAGAAGGGCCGCGTTGTTATTTTTGCAGCAGGCACAGGTAACCCATTCTTCTCTACAGATACTACTGCAGCACTTAGAGCAGCAGAAATCGAAGCAGAAGTTATTCTGATGGCGAAGAACAAGGTTGATGGTGTATATTCAGCAGATCCGTTTAAAGACAGCACAGCCGAGAAGTTTGAACAGCTCACTTACATGGATGTTCTGAACAAAAACCTTGGTGTTATGGATTCAACAGCTTCATCTCTATGCATGGATAATAATACACCGCTCATTGTATTTGCCATTACTGAACAAGGCAATATCAAACGTGTCGTTCTCGGTGAGAAGATCGGGACGATTGTTAAAGGGAGTGTAGATTAATGCCACAATCGGTCAAAAAAAATGCCGAAGAGCGTATGGAAAAAGCGATTTCATCGCTGAAACGTGACTTGGCAACATTGCGTGCAGGACGTGCAACAACATCACTGCTGGATCGCATTCAAGTTGAATATTACGGTTCTCCTACTCCAATCAATCAGCTGGCGAACATCAGTACTCCGGATTCCCGGACACTGTTAATCCAGCCGTGGGACAAAACATCGATGTCTGACATTGAACGGGCGATCATGAAATCGGATATCGGTTTAACGCCCGCTAATGACGGCACAATTATTCGTCTTTCCATCCCTCCGCTGACTGAAGAACGTCGGACGGATTTGGTGAAATTGACGAAGAAATTTGGTGAAGAAGCGAAAGTAGCGATCCGCAACATTCGCCGTGATGCTAACGATGATATTAAGAAGATGGAGAAAANNGATGAGTCCCGTGGCCATCAGGAAGACATTCAAAAGACAACGGATAAGTTCATAGCCGAGGTCGACAAAGTGCTTGTATCCAAAGAAAAAGAGATTATGGAAGTATAAAGATATTCTAGAGACTTAAGGCCCCTCCGTTAATGGTGGGGTTTGTCTCTTTCTGATAAGAGCTTGGAGGAAACGGAAATGATCAAACGGGTTCAAGCGTGGCTGAGCCGTAAAGACAGGCAACAGCCAGTCGAGATTTCACCGGATAACATTCCCCGGCATGTGGCTGTTATTATGGACGGCAATGGGCGTTGGGCTAAGCGTCGCGGGTTGCCGCGCGTTGTGGGTCATCAAAATGGCATGAAGGCTGTTAAACGTGCTACAATCGCTGCAGACGAACTGGGTGTTGAGTTTTTGACGATGTATGCGTTCTCGACAGAAAATTGGAAACGACCAAAGGAAGAAGTCGATTATCTGATGCGCTTGCCAGTGGAGTTTCTAGCCATTGAGCTTGATGAGCTGATTGAGAAGAATGTCCAAGTACGTATGATGGGTGATACTGATGCCTTGCCTTCATATACACGCAAGGCTATGGAAGAAGCGGTTTCCCGGACACAGGGCAATACTGGACTTATATTGAATTTTGCTCTTAATTATGGGGGGCGCAAAGAAATTGAGGACTGCATGCGCAGCATTGGTAAGGACATCCAATCAGGGGCTTTGTCACCGGAGGATATTACGACTGATCTAATCGATAGCCGAATGTTATCTGGTGGGTTACCAGATCCGGATTTGCTTATACGTACAAGCGGAGAAATGCGACTTAGCAATTTCATGCTATGGCAGCTTGCTTATAGTGAGCTGTGGTTTACTGATGTGTATTGGCCTGAATTTGATAAGGAGCATTTGCATCAGGCAGTTGCTGAATATCAACGCCGTACACGCCGTTATGGTGGACTGAAGTAGCTTGATAGGAGATGGAAACCTTTGAAGCAGCGATTGATTACCGGAATTGTTGCCGGAGCACTATTTTTAGGCTTATGCGTGTTGGGAAACTGGCCATACCAGTTGTTACTTACTGCCNNCCCCCCCCCCCCTCCCCCCCCCCCCCCCCCTCCCCCCTCCCCCCCCCCCTTGGAATTTGCTTGGGATCTCTGCACCCTTATCGTGGGAACAAGGAATTTGGATTCTGCTGCTGTTGTTCCTTTTAGTTACAGTTTTTACTAAAAACAAATTAGATATTCGAGTAACAGCATTGCTGTTTACTGGTATAGTATACATTGGAATGGGTTTTTCTTATATGGCCATGGCTCGTGCATCGGATGACGGACATGGTTTGTTCTGGACTTTTTTACTCCTTTTCTGCATTTGGGGTAGTGATGCCGGGGCTTACTTTGTTGGAAGAAGCATGGGGAAGAACAAACTCTGGCCTGCCATCAGTCCTAACAAAACGGTGGAAGGTGCGGTAGGTGGAGTGCTGATCTCGATGCTAATTGCGCTCGTGTTTGCGATATTTGCTCCTGAACATCTAGCGATAGGGCGGGCACTACTTATAGGACTTTCTTGTGCGGTATTGGGTCAGCTTGGTGATCTTGTGCAATCTGCCTATAAACGTGCGTATGGTATCAAAGATTCAGGCACACTTCTGCCAGGTCACGGCGGTATTCTTGATCGATGTGACAGCTGGATTATCGTATTTCCATTCGTACATATCGTAATGCTTATGCCTTACTATTAACGAAAGGAGAGGGTATAACTATGAAAAAAATAAGTGTTCTTGGCTCCACAGGATCGATCGGCACTCAGACTCTAGATGTCATCGCTATGCACCCAGACTCTTTTCAAGTAGATGGCTTGGCAGCTGGAACGAATACAGCGTTATTGCTGGAACAAGTCCGTCGGTTTAACCCGCGTCGTGTTTCAGTTGCGACAAAGGAACTTGCAGATGAGATTAGATCCAGTCTGCCTTCAGGCATACAGCTATACAGCGGGAATGAAGGTCTTGTTGAAGTGGCAGCTGGTGGAGATGCTGAAATGGTCGTAACGGCTGTTATGGGTAGTGTAGACCTCCAATCCACTTTAGCTGCAATCGAAGCAGGTAAACATATTGGACTGGCTAATAAAGAGACTTTGGTAACCGCAGGACACCTCGTCACTGATCTAGCTAATCGTAAGGGTGTTAAGTTGTTACCTATTGANNTTCTGGTGGATCATTCCGGGATCTCACTCGTGATCAACTCAAAAATGTAACGGTAGAGGATGCACTTCGTCATCCAAATTGGAGCATGGGCGCGAAAATCACGATTGATTCTGCTACAATGGTGAATAAAGGGCTTGAGGTGATAGAAGCGCATTGGCTATTTGGTCTACCTTATGAACAAGTAAATGTACTTTTGCATCCAGAGAGTATCATTCACTCTTATGTGGAGTTCCGCGATAGTAGCATTATTGCTCAGCTTGGTAATCCCGATATGCGTGTCCCGATTCAATATGCGCTCACGTATCCCGAACGCTGGGAGTCACCAGCACAGCGTTTGTCGTTAGCTGAAGTTGGACGTTTGACTTTCCGGGAAATGGACTATGAACGATTCCCTGCGCTTAAGCTAGCCATGGATTGTGGGAAAGCTGGAGGGACAGCTACTACTGCTTTTAATGCTGCAAATGAAATTGCTGTTGCTCGTTTCTTGAGTCATGAGATCCCGTTCCTGCGCATTGAGGAGATCATCGGGGAAGTACTACATCGTCATATTAACGAGGACAATCCGAATTTGGAACAAATTGAATCCTGTGATAAGCGTGTTCGTGAACTGGCTGCAACGCTGTAGAACGTAGGAAACTCTCTTTTTAAAAATATAAGAAAGTATAAGTTTCACTTTATACATTATCCTTATATTTCTCGCAACGCTTACCATCCTTATAAGGACGCCGAAGGTGTTTATGCTCGTGGCAAGAAGATATGTAGAAAGTGGGAAATATATAGCATGGGTAATTATCAGATTTGCGGGTTCTGCGGACATTTATATGAACGAAACAATAAGAGGATGTGCAATAGTTGTGATGAGATGTATCTGAGAATCAGGCGTATCGTAGAGACTTCACCCGACACGATGGTATTAAATATATCCCTTCAAACAGGAGTAAGTGTCAGTCGAATCATGTCTTTCGTTGAAAATGGATATTTTAGGCTCAATAAAGATAGCATAGAAGTATCTAAGAAGTAAATTACTCTAAGCATGGCTGAGAAATAAAAATAACCCGGCTTCCTCATCCCATACAGGATGAAGAAGCCGGGTTTTGTCATGCTTATGATCGAATGCCGGTCTGACTCTCCCGCCATTGTACCAACGCCTTCTCCAGGCGCTTAACAGCAACGGGTACAAGCTCAGGTGGCGTATGTGTGAAATTCAGACGCATCTTATTCTTATGGGGCTCTGATGAATAGAACACTTCACCTGGAACAAAAGCAACACCGTTCTCTACTGCTAGAGGAAGTAATTCTTTCGTGTTGATCTCTTGGGAAAGTGTTAGCCATAGGAACATACCGCCTCGCGGCTCCAGAAAATGAGCTCCTTCCCAGTTCTGCGACCGTAGTTCCGCAGATAAGAGCTTCATTCGAGAATAATATTCTCGTGAGATGACACGGATATGTTGCTCAATATCGAAATGCAGTAGCAGTTCATCTAAAGCGCGCTGGTCAACGGTGCTAGAATGCAGATCAGCTGCTTGTTTTGCTTTGGCGAGGGTCTTGATTAGATTGGAATCGCCGATAATCCAGCCGGTACGCAGGGCAGGGGCTACGATTTTGGAAAAAGTTCCAGTGTAAGCGACACAATAATCGCCATCAAAGCTTCTGTCGATAGACGCTAATGAGGGTGGATAAAGATCTTTATTCTCCTCAAAGGATATTTCACCGTAGGGATTATCCTCCAAGATAAGAACATTGTAGCGGCGGCAAATTTCCACCACTTTCT
>DOJM01000174.1:0-292 GCA_003529225.1 Paenibacillus sp. | reverse complement strand
TATTTGATCTTCCAGGTGATCTGGCAGAATACCTTGCTCGTCATTATTTATCGTATGAATATCAGCTCGGTAAGAGCCGAGTACCTGTAAAGCAGCTAGATAAGTGGGGGCTTCAACAAGTACAGTATCACCGGGATCAAGTAGTATTTTACATAATAAATCTATGGCTTGCTGGGAACCTGTAGTCAAGATCATCTCAGATGCTGTAACAGGGATTCCTTGCCGAGTAAGTCTTTCAGCGATTTTGTCACGTAGTGGAGTAAAGCCCTCGGTTAGTCCGTATTGAAGCGCT
>DOJM01000554.1:6180-8257 GCA_003529225.1 Paenibacillus sp. | reverse complement strand
CCACTCGTAGGATGGTACAGTGTCAGCGCGCCCCCATGCCGACCATAGGAAGGAACTGTTCCAATTACCAGCTCTTCTCCCGCCCAAGCCCAGGCAAAAGGGCGGTCCTGCTCATCTTGCTGTAAGGAGAATAGTAGCTCTGGATTCTCACCCGGTCTCCATTCTTGGTTCGGGTCGTACTTAAAAATATTCGCTCGCGGATATACACCTAAATAAAGACAACCGCTTCCAGCTATCATACCTTCCGTCTGACCAATGCCCCGATATGAAATGATCTCGTCGGCTGCCTTATCGAATCTGGCCAGCCCACCTGCGAAATACCCTCCGATGTAGAGAGCGTCATCAGGTCCGAAGGTCATGGACTGCAAATGGACCGGTTGACCTTGCAGGCCGAAGTCCATCACCATATGTCGATCCGTTGCCGGATCGTAAATCCNNAGCCAGCCATAATCACCTGCCGGCTCCGGCATAGCTAGTGAAGTAACGAACAGGCTTCCAGTCCGGATATCATAACGCTGCAAATAGTCATCTTTAATGAAATACACATTTCCCAGCTCATCCGGCGGCGAAACACTAAGGCCACTCACATGATCCAGAGTGTCACCCCACTCCTGCAGTTCCAGATCATAAATGTACAATCGTGCGGAAGGTGTGATTCGAGCAAAAAGCTTACCCTGAACGATGTTCAAGTCATAAACCAGTTGCTCGCCTTTACATTCATCTGGCAGCCTGATTTCCGAGCGTTCTCCCGTTTCCGTATCCAGTACAACAATATGCGGGGTTTGTGTGCCAACTCCCGCATAAAGCTTACCGTTCCATGCTTCCATAGAACGCGCATACTGTTCTCCAGCTACCATGGCACCGTAATCCCTAAACACTCCTGTCAATGGGTCATACTGGAATACCTTCCCCCCAGGATAACATCCCCCATAGATCCTGCCTTGCGCATCTGCTGCTAACCGCCATGTATAGAATTCACCGGGAATCATCTCACCCAGGTTCTCCATGCCATTCTCATGAGTGTACCTGTACAAAATGCCACTTCCCCCGATATACACTCCGCCAGTTGTTAAGACTACACCCCAGCAATGATCCGAGCCTCCCAGCGCATACCGTTCCACCGCTTGTTCACCGCTCGGGTCTAGAACAAATAAGATACAAGGACTTCCGGAAGAAACCGCGTATATCCGGTCTACTCCTTGCCATGTTCCGTAAGCCGAGGCCCAAACCGCCAGACCGTTCAGAGGCTCACCGATCCGCAGCGCCTTCATCTGCTCCCGCCTTCTTTCGTCAGTTGTTCCTTAACCTTCAGCTCTGTTCCAGAGACTGCCGCAGGATAAG
Source organism: Paenibacillus sp. (assembly GCA_003529225.1). Taxonomy (GTDB): domain Bacteria; phylum Bacillota; class Bacilli; order Paenibacillales; family Paenibacillaceae; genus Paenibacillus_AQ; species Paenibacillus_AQ pseudetheri. The sequence continues at coordinate 6,916 of DOJM01000554.1, read as the reverse complement.
CTAATACCGCTCCTAACAGATCCACTGGGTCCTCTGCATAACGCCGAAAGGCTTCTTCACAACGCTCGACCGGAAATATCGCGCTAATCAACGGCTTCACCTGAATGTCCCCTTCAGAGATCAACCGAATATATTCTGCCATATTGCGCCCTTCCGTCCACCGCACGTAGCCGTAAGGATAGTCAACTCCCTTTCGCTCGTAGATAGGATCATATCGTCCGGGACCGCCAGCTCTAGAAATCAGCACTTGGGCTTCCTTACCGAACATCAGATCACGAGAGAAATCTGGCTTAACATCTCCAACCAACAATACCTTGCCGCGATCCCGTACCCACTCTAATGCTTGATCAATAAGGTCTCCGGTTTTGCCTCCTGCGCATACGATGACTGCATCTGCTCCCATATTCTCCGTTAGGTTAGTAAGATGTTCCTTAACCTTCTCTGGGCTAGTAGCGATATGTCTAATCCCCAGGCGCTCAGCCATCTCACAGCGCTCTGCAAGCAAATCATAGACAATCACCCGGCATCCTGCTGCCTTAGCAATCTGCGCAATCAGCTGTCCAAGAATTCCGGCACCGATGAGCACAAGTGTCTCTCCAAACTGCGGTGCAACCTGCCTTACCGCATGTACTGCAATGGCTCCAAGCCCTACTGTCGATGCTTCCTCCGAACTTACATGATCAGGAATGGGCACCATCAGATGCTGAGGCATTAACAGCCATTCTGCATGCTTCGC
>DOJM01000554.1:314-6111 GCA_003529225.1 Paenibacillus sp. | reverse complement strand
CCGACTGCTTCAGAAACGATTCCGTTACATGCAGCATCTTCTCTATGCCTATTACTCCTTCAGCGCACCGATCATTACGCCTTTTACAAAATATTTCTGCAAAAATGGATAGATCATCAGAATGGGAACAGTAGCAATAATAATCGTAGCGAATTTAATAGATTCACTGATCCGAAACACCTCATCTTGGGTAACGCCGGCCAGCATATTTTGGGCAGAGGATTGAATCAGGATTTCTCTCAATATCAATTGAAGCGGGAACAAATTCCGATCCTGTAAATAAATCATGGCCGAGAACCAACTGTTCCAGTGGCCTACCGCATAGAAAAGGGTCATCACCGCCAGAACCGGCATGGAGAGCGGAAGCACGATCCGCAGCAGAATTCTGAAATCGTGCGCGCCATCTATTTTGGCAGACTCTATCAAACTATCCGGAATAGACTGAAAAAAGGTCCGCATCACTATCAAATTAAAAGCACTAACTGCACCAGGTAACAACAATGCCCACCGCGTATCATACAATCCAAGTTCACGGACATTCAGATACGCTGGAATTAGACCACCGCTGAAAAACATCGTGAACACGATGAAAGCCATAATGACATTTCTCCCCTCCAGATTCTTTCTGGACAGAGGATAAGCACCAAGTGTAGTTAGCACCAGATTAATCAACGTACCGACAATGACATAAAAGAAAGTATTTCCGTAAGCCGTCCATACCCGCGTATCCTCAAATACCAGCTTGTAAGCATCCAGATTAAAGCCGATTGGAAAGAAACTTACCTTCCCTGCAGCAATAGCATGTGCATCGCTGAATGAGGAGACCAGCACGTACCACATCGGGTACAGGAACAGGAAAGAACACAAGATTAGAAACAGCACATTGCAGCTGTCGAAAATGATTTCACCCATATTGCGTTTCACAACCATTGTCTACCCTCCTAAAAGTTTTATAAGCAATGCTTCATTGAATTNNTTTCGGCTGATACGGTTGGCTAGAACGAGTAACGTGAAGTTAATTACGGAATTGAATAATCCTACTGCGGCAGAAAAACTGTAATTCGCCTCCATCACACCTCGTCTATAGACAAATGTTGATATAACATCCGCAGTGACGTACGTTCCAGGATTGTAAAGCAATATAATTTTGTCCCAGCCCACATTCAGCAGGGTACCCACATTCAGAATCAAGAGAATTAACACCGTAGGGAGAATCCCAGGCAGTGTTATATTCATTAGCTGCTTCCATCGCCCTGCTCCATCTACAACTGCAGCCTCGTACAGGCTCGGATTGATGCCAGATAACGCTGCTAAGTAGATAATTGAGTTCCAGCCCAGGCTCTGCCACATGCCAGAACCCACATAAATCGTTCGAAACCATTCCGGCAGAATAAGGAACTGAATGGGCTCCGAGATCAGGCCGACGCCAAGCAACAGGCTGTTAATAATGCCTCCGGGCTTGGTGAAATCAATAATCATCCCGCAAATGACGATCAGCGAAATAAAATGCGGCAAATAAGACACGGTCTGCAGAAAGGACTTCAACTTCTTGAGCCGCAGCTCATTGAGCAACAGGGCAAAAGCAAGTGAAGCAGGAAAAATGAAGATCAGTGAGTAGAAACTCATTAAGAAGGTATTTTTAAGCAGTCTGAGAAAATAATAGCTTTCAAAAAACTTCTCGAAATTCTTGAAGCCCACCCAAGGGCTATCCGTGATCCCCAAATAGGGGTTGAAATTCTTAAAAGCAATGATCGCCCCATACATCGGCTTGTATTCAAAAATCAGAAAATACAAAACCGTAGGGAGTAGCATGAGATACAGATAGCGATTGGAGGCTATCCGTTTCCAGGGAATCGGACGCCTCTTGACTGGAAACTTCCTGCTTTCAACTTTAGCGACTTTTACAGGTACAGCCATATTTTTCTCCTCTCCCGGACACTGGCGTTAGTCATAGCTGTCATATGGCGAGCGGTCACCAAGCAATCTATGAACCGCTCGACCTATGACAACCTTCTCACAAGCTGAATCATTTCCCTTTAAATCGCTCGTATGCAACCTGATACTCTTTTAGCACATCGTTAATGCCCATTTTCTCAAGCTGCTTCATTACTTTGTCATAGTCTTCAATCTTTTGGCGCCCCATGATCATGGCATTGATCGTTTCGGCTACATAGGTCTGAATATCGGCCATCAAAGGAACCACTGTATCATTTTCCTCTGTTGTGAATTGGACTGGAGGCAACTTGCTATCAAAATCAATATAGTCACTGTATAACTCAAGCGGATTTTCCGTCTGTCCGTTAGCTTTTCGGATTTGTTCAGCATATCTGGTATCCGCTACCGTTGCCCAGCTTCCGCCCCCAATTGTTTGGTTCAACAGTTCTTGCGTATTCGTGAGACCATTGGTCGGATGCGTTACTTCTTTCTTATAAATAGGTTCTCCGTTTACCAGATCATAGGACTTGCCTTCAACCCCAAAGTTGTTCAGCAGAATGCCTTCCTCCGAGTATTGATAATCCAGCCATTTTATCACTTCCTCAGGATGCTCGGTCCGCGAGGAGACCGCTAATCCGTGTGCTGCTGCCTGCCAGCGGAAGGAGACGTGACGTTGATCACCGTTCGGCCCTTTAGGTGGAATAGCCGGTGCAATTTTGAAGGTTGGATGTTTGCCCTCCATTAGGGTAGTAAAGTTCCCCATATAGGAGCCAGACCAACCAAACCATGCCCCTGCCACATCAGTAGTCACCTTCTCAGTCAGAGTCTGGAATGTGGTGTCTACCAGATAGTTCGGGTCGAGCAATTGTTCATCGTAAAGACGGTGCAGATAGGTTACGACATCCTTAAATCTTGGATCGTTCGGACCATATTTTACTTGACCATTATCAACGAAGAATCCGTAGTCAACGCCAAAGGCAGGCGCGAATAACATCATGATATTTTCCAAGTTAACTGTGACTAGTGGAATTTCATCCTTCTTGCTATTTCCGTTGGCATCCTGCTCCCTAAATGCCTTGAGCATGTTATACCAATCTTCCGTAGTTTCCGGCATAGATAGACCCAGCTTATCAAGCCAGTCTTTCCGTACTTGCGGGAACATTTGAGTGAGATCCTGTGAATCAAGAACGAGATTAGGTAGGTAAAAAATGTGGCCTTCGGGCGAAGTGATTTGTCCCCGGATATCCGGGTTGTCGTCGAGGATTTTCTTGAAGTTTGGCGCATTTTTCTCAATTAATTCTTCCAGTGGAAGCAGCGCACCTTGTGTACCATATTTACCGGAATCGGTGCCCCATAGATCATTGTAGATAATGTCCGGCAGCTTACCAGATGACATCAATAGGCTGAAGGCTTCCGCACTGGCTTCCGTACTATGTTGAAAGTCGATATGAATGTTAGTGTTCTCTTCCATTTGCTGAAAGGATAATTTCTCATTAAAATTAGTTCCTCTGAAATTGCCGCCGCTCGGTGACCAAAGTGACAGTTCAAGCTTATCTGAAACAATCGGGAGCTCCAGACCACCTACTGTTTTACCTTCCTTAGCGGGAGCCTGCGTAGCCTTCTGAACTTCTGCAGTAGGATCTGCGGTATTGCCTGTCTTAGTATTCGAACCGCCGCAAGCAGATACGAGTGTAACTAATGACAATAGGACAGGCAGCAGCAGAACTAATTTCCTTTTAGCAACATTCATAATTCAACCCCCTATTAATAACTAATAAATAAGATAATTATTATGATATATTCACTAACATCAATCAGAAGGAATCAAAGATAAATCAATAAATTTTTAAATGAGTAATCACTCTGAAAATTACCTTTTATAGGGGATATCCTCCTTTCAACTGCCTTTTTTCTACTTTAATTAGATGAAAACATCTGCTCTGACTTCTTTTTGATTTACATATCAGAGTTATAGACTTTCACACTTCGATATCTGCTATACATCTGATGTATTTTATTATATTTTCCCGCCCACATGATGTCAATATAATAATAAGAAATATCTCTGTTAAGTGTAATCTTATATAACATGTATCTGTCGCAAAATGTTGAAATCTCTCAAATTTAATAGAAAACGCTTACAAAAATACTTGTATTTAAATGCTTCAAATAAACCGACCTTGATCTTATAGAGATCAGGGATTGCCCCCACCTTTTACATTCTTTTATTTGAAAAAAATGCGTAATAATAGCCAGACAGCACCATTATCACGCGTTTCATTCATTTCAAAGGGGACATCTGTCGCAGAAAAAAAACCTTAAATCTTCAGTTCGGTATCATCCTGTTCCGAAATTAAGACACTCAGCTCCTCATGAAGCGTAGCCTCGTCAATCATCTTTGACCAATAAGCGTTCAACAATTTACGAAAGCTTTTTAGAACAGCTATTGGAAGTCCTAAATCTTTAAGGTATGAGAAGGTTGGAAATAACTCCCTGTACATCAGATATCTCGAAGGACGATTCAAATGATCCGCAGTGCTCATCTCAGCGATCCGCTTTCGAGCTGGAATACTAACCGTCCGTTCCCGGATAATTTTCTGTGCTTCTACGGAAGCAAGGAAGTTCACAAATTGACGAGCCGCTTCCTTTTGTCTTGAATTCCCGACAACAGCCGCTCCGATCGTCACCAATAGTGTTTTCTGTGGATCTTTTGTTTTCAGCCTAGGTAATGGCGCAAGATCATAGTCCAACGTTAATTCCTTGNNAAAAAAGGTTGTCAGAATCATTGAAACTTGTTCTTGGACAAACAAAGAGATCGTCTCATCTTCATGATTGCCCGCAAGATATTTAGGGAAAATCTGATGGTTGTTCACAAGCCGACTATACACACTGAGGCTGTTAGCGGTTTCCGGACTAAGAGTTCGGTGCTTGGTTCCGTCTGCTACGGTTTGAATACCGCTCTGCAGCAGGAATACAGAATAACGATTCTCAGAAGCAGGCACAAAATAAATAGCATGGCGTCCACGTTTCTCTGCCAACTGACGAGCCGCCTCAATCAAGTCATCCCAGCTCCAATAGCTATCCGGCTCAGGAAGATCTGCTTCCCGAAAATGGGCCTTGTTGTAGCACAACACCACGGGGGAGAAGGAAATCGGATAGGCATACAATTGCTCTTCATGATAGAAAGCTTCCGTCGCAATTGGATATAATTCAGGATCAGGATCAAGCGGTTCCAGTAACTCCGCCGAGCCATTTTCGGCCAATTCCTGAAATTGAGTGCTATTTAGCGATACAGCATCGAGCATCCCATTATTGATCATTTCCACGGCAGAATTCACATGGTCAAAATCATTCAGCGCCAGTGGAAGAATATGAATACCGGGATGCAGTCGATGAAATTCACCAATTAGATCATCCAGCAGAAAGTCCTTGGACAGCGAGGCACTGCAGCCAAAATGAATACGGATTCTCTCCTGCACGGATTCCATAACCTTACTTCCAACACGGTCAATTTTGACGATAAGGCCTTCCTGGACGAGCACATCCAACCCTCTTCTAACCGATTTATTACTTAACTCAAATTGCTTGGCTAGCATACTCTCTGCAGGCAGATAAGCACCTGGCTGTAGAACTCCCCTCAGGATATCCGTACGAAGCTTACCCACCATATGATCCAGTCGCTCTCGGAAGGAATGACGACCTGATTTATTATTCATGTACAATTCTCCCTAAAAAATTCAAGTTTACATCATCTCCTTCTTATTTTGCGTCAACTCCGAATTGAAGTCAAATTAAAATTCCGAATTTTTCCACAATTAAAATTAAGTAAAATAGCCCCCTTCACCGGAGAGATGCCATGAGT
>DOJM01000554.1:0-213 GCA_003529225.1 Paenibacillus sp. | reverse complement strand
ACTTTAATTTAATAATTAGAAAAGCCACCTGATTAGAGGTGGCAAACTTCCAAATTATATATACACAAGAGATTTCACTATGCTAATTGTGTAATAACTAAATGTGCTGAAACAGATCTTGTTCCTCCAGCGAGAGGAGTGATAGTAAGCGCAGTGGAATTACCAGCAGGATTCCGAACGGTCAGTATGGTGTTAATGACCGTCGTTTGCACT
>DOJM01000480.1:18075-23511 GCA_003529225.1 Paenibacillus sp. | reverse complement strand
TCACCCTGACGACCTGCGCGACCACGCAGCTGGTTGTCGATACGGCGGGACTCGTGACGCTCGGTACCGACAATGTGCAAACCACCTGATGCCAGAACCGCATCGTGACGAACCTTCCAGGCCGCTTTGATCTCTTCGATCTGCGCTTCGGTCGGATTCTCCAGCGCCGCCACATCGGCATGCCAGCTGCCGCCCAGCATAATGTCTGTACCACGGCCCGCCATGTTGGTGGCGATCGTTACCGCACCCGGCTGACCCGCCTGCGCCACGATATCCGCTTCGCGGGCGTGGAACTTGGCGTTCAGAACGTTGTGTTTAATACCCGCACGGGTCAGTTCGTTAGAGACCACTTCCGATTTTTCAATCGAGATTGTCCCCACCAGCACCGGCTGACCGTTAGCAGTACGCTCACGGATATCTTCGATAATAGCGTCGATCTTCTCTTTCTCGGTCATGTAGACCAGGTCAGCCAGATCTTTACGTACCATCGGACGGTTAGTCGGCACCACGATAGTGTCGAGTTTATAGATGGAGCTGAATTCGAACGCTTCAGTGTCTGCGGTACCGGTCATACCGGCCAGCTTCTCGTAAATACGGAAGTAGTTCTGGAAAGTAATCGTAGCAAGAGTCATACTCTCGTTCTGTACTTCGATTTCTTCCTTCGCTTCAATCGCTTGGTGCAACCCATCGCTATAGCGACGACCTGACATTAGGCGTCCCGTAAATTCATCAACAATAACGACCTCACCCTCATTCACAACGTAATCTACGTCACGACGCATAATTACATTTGCTTTCAGGGCTTGGACGATATGGTGATTCAAGGTTACATGACTGTGATCATACAAGTTCTCGATACCAAAAGCGCGCTCAGCAGTAGCTACACCTTTTTCAGTCAAGGCTACAGACTTCACTTTAATATCAACCGTATAGTCTTCTTCAGCCTTAAGCTTCTTCACGAAACGGTCTGCTGAAAAATATAATTCTGTAGACTTCTCAGCTTGTCCGGAAATAATAAGAGGTGTACGTGCTTCATCAATAAGAATAGAGTCCACTTCATCAATAATACAGAAATACAGAGGGCGCTGAACCATTTGCTCTTTATAAAGCACCATGTTGTCACGCAAATAATCGAAACCAAATTCGTTGTTCGTGCCATACGTAATATCGCAGGCATAAGCAGCTTGTTTATCAGCATGGTCCATACCGCTCAGGTTAACCCCAACCGTCATGCCCAGGAAGTTATAGATTTGTGCCATTTGTGCGCTGTCGCGCTGAGCCAAATAGTCATTGACCGTTACTACGTGTACACCTTTACCTAGCAAAGCATTCAAATACACTGGCAATGTACCTACTAGTGTCTTACCTTCACCAGTCTTCATCTCGGAGATTCGGCCTTCATGCAGAGCCATACCACCAATTAACTGCACATCAAAATGCCGCATACCCAGTGTCCGCTTGGAAGCTTCACGTACGGTTGCAAATGCCTCAGGGAGAATTTCTTCCAGTGTTTCGCCTTTTTCAATACGGGCACGGAATTCTGCTGTCTTAGCTTACAACTGTTCATCAGATAGCTTTACAAATTCCGGTTCCAATCCATTAATTACATCGACTGTCTTCATGAGACGTTTAACGTCACGATCGTTGGTGTCTCCGAATATTTTCTTTACAAGTCCTAGCATGGTTAACCCCTTTCATGCAACACAGATGGTGGAACCGAGCCCATCCTCACAAAATTGAAAGGGCCATTTATAAATTCGATTCCGCTGCTTCATAAATTGTAACAGTTTGTAAGAGATGCCGCAATACAAGGTGTATCAGCCACATTTTTCAAATATAGTCACTTATACGCACAAGAGCCCTATTCGCTTGCAGCGAATAGGGGCTCGGTTTAAATTTCTTAGGTTCTGACTAACTCTCGAGGCCCTTTATACTTAGAGCATAACTGGCATCATTGTAACTTAGCCCTGTTCAATCAGTCCATATTTACCATCATCACGTTTGTAAACTACGCTCACTTCAGAGGTGTCGATATTGGAAAACACAAAGAAATTATGCCCTACCATGTTCATTTGAAGAATTGCTTCTTCCACATCCATCGGTTTCATCGTAAAGCGTTTGTTCCGCACAACTTCTAAATCATCATAATCTTGTTCTTCTACAGCAACAGCGGTACTAGCTCCATCCACAAACAGCGTCTTGAGTCCCTCTTGACGGAACTTACGGTTGATCTTCGTTTTGTGTTTGCGAATTTGACGTTCCAGCTTGTCCACAACGGCATCTATGGAAGCATACATGTCATCGCTGCGGTCTTCGGCACGAAGCGTCACGCCAGCAAGCGGAATGGTTACTTCCACCGTATGAAGGCCGCGAACTACGCCAAGCGTCACAGACCCTTCAGAGGTAGGGGGTGCTTCGAAATACTTCTCAAGTTTGCTGAGCTTCTTATCAACATATTCTCTCAAAGCGTCGGTCACGTCAATTTGTTGACCTCGAATGGTGAATTGCATGGCCACTCCTCCTTTAGTTACACCTTCATTATACCAAATTGTTAAGGCTAAGTAAAAAGTAATTCCTTACAGCCCTTACAATTAGATAACAAATATTGTCGTAGTGTTCACAAATAAAACAAGTCCGGTAAGAGCAACTATTCGCCTCACCGGACCAAGAGTAAACCTGTCGTTATTATAGTACGAATTCCATTCTTATATTCCCAAACTGAGACAGTATAAGATTAAGTTACTTAGTATGAATTTGGATGATTTCTACAGGTGACAATTGTGTACCTGATCCTGTAATAACGTATACCTTATAGGCAGTATTCGCAGTCAATCCAGTCAAAGTATGCTTATGCTTTACACCAGGAGCAAAAGTAAGTGTGTCCGTCCATGGAGCAGTCAATGCTGTACCAGCACTATTCTGCCCTAAAGAAATTTGCGCTGCACTAGGCGCTTTTTCATTAGCAGGCAATACTACATATCTTACTGGGGTGGGAGCGGCACCTGTCACACCATATTTAACATATACATCTGCTGTAACTGTACCTACTTGTCCTGGTTCAAAAAGCGTAATCGAGTTTGCCGTTGCCTGAGCAGTAGTTAAACGAACGGTTGTTACAGTAGACAGATTGCCAGATGCATCGGCTGCTACGATATATGTTGCATATTCTGTCCCAGGATTCAATCCGTAAACAGAGAATGTAACCGTTGTTTTGGCTACAGTTGCAACACTACCATGAATTTCGCTTACAGTTCCATTGCTGATCTGTCCTTTTTCCACCTGCAATGCACTCGGTGTACTTACGTTAGCAGTATAAGGAGCTACAACATAGTACACTGAGCCCGTTACGGAAGATGTCAAGTATACATCGGCTGTTACCGAACCAACGTTACCATAGGTTGCCCCACTTACGGTTGGTGTTGTGACATTTCCGCCACCACCGTTACCGCCGCCAGATCCACCACCACCAGTACTACCACCTGGAGTAGCTGTTGGCGTTGGCGTAGCGGTTGGTGTCGGAGTAGCCGTTGGCGTTGGCGTAGGAATTACTCCACCACCTGTGCCACTACCTGGGTAATAGATGACTGAGGTATTGATAATACCAACAGCCTCTGCACGTGTTAACGATCTCTTAGGACCGAAGGTTCCGTCCGGATAACCGTTAATAATCTTCTTATCCGCTGCAGCGGCTACTGCACCTTTTGCCCATGCTGCAACTTGTGCATTGTCTTTAAATTTGCTAGTAGCGCTATTAGTGCTCAATTTAAGTAATTTCGCAGCCATTACTGCTGCCTCTTGTCTTGTGAGCGGACTATTAGGACGGAACGTATTGTCTTCGTATCCTCCGATATAACCAGCTTTCACGGCTTTAGCCACTTCACTGTAGTTCCAGTTCGTGCTTTTCATATCTTTAAAGCTTACCGTTGCTTTTTCTTTAAAACCGAACAGGCGATTTACCAGAGTCACATACTCTCCACGTGTAATTGCCTTGTTTGGTTTAACTGTACCGTCTGGGTATCCTCCAAGGTATCCACTATCTAACCATTCTTGTAGCTGAGCTTGGGCCCAGTGACCTTGAATATCCTTAGGTACGGAAGCGGCAGATACGCTGCCAAGAGATCCTAATAACATACTAACTCCTAAAACTCCGGTCATGAGACCGCGCAACTTCTTTTTCATCCCGCTAATCATCCTCCTAAAAGTTTTGATAGCATAGGCTATATGAATCTCTCATGGAAGTATTGGCCTAGGCTAACATAGTGTGCGTCGAGGTAAGATAAACAGCTCAACGTAAAGCTATTACCCACATTTCGGAGAGTTCTAACATTTTCCATATTAAAAATTTACAAAGTACGCTATTTTCTTTCTATTAACTGCCTTGATAGAGGCTTATGAACACACAAAATATCCCCATAAAGTGGAGCTTTACTTCGATGCATACTAGGTACTTTGCGGGGCCCCAAGCACACAAAAAAAGGACCCTGGGAGAAATCCCAAGATCCTTGCTAGCGCTGTCTAAATTGCTAACCATCTACTTATATGTAGGTCGGCTTAGCCGTATGATTATAATTTGATTACGTTAGCTGCTTGTGGTCCGCGTGCGCCTTCAACGATATCGAACTCTACGGATTGGCCTTCATCCAAAGTCTTGAAACCGTCAGTTTGAATCGCGGAAAAGTGTACAAATACGTCGCCACCGTCTGCAGTCTCGATAAAACCATAACCTTTTTCTGCGTTAAACCATTTTACTTTACCTTCCATTGATTAAACATTCCCTTCGTCATCAGATGAACGTGAGTCTTGCTCACAAATCGACTATACCACCGTAACTTCTTCATTGTCAATTGGAAAAGTAAATGTTTACATGCAATAATTTACCACGTAAAATAGGACGTTTAATTTTCCATAATCAAGAAATAGATATGGCGTTATGATCAAAAAAAGAGCAGACGGCATTAAATACCCGTCTACTCCTATAGTGAAACACCGAAATAAATCATTTTTTGCGATCCATTAGAAAGCTATCTGGGGTATAGGCGGCCTCATAGGCGCTGCGCTGTGCTTTGGCTTGATTGCGCTTCTGCAACCAGTCCAGAGCCTCGAGGCAAAGAGTGTTCATGCGAGCAGTGATTTCTGAATCGTGATGCAAAATTCGTTCAATTTCGACCTTTTGCGCTTCCGTTGCAGGAACCAACGAGAACTGTCGGATAATGTCATCAATCAATTTCTGACGCTCGTCCACGAAAGACTCTAACTCTTCAAATTCGACTTCGTATAACCGCTCCATTATATTCTGCGTCAATTGCTTCAACTCTACAACAAGCTTATCTTTATCCATTTGCACTTTCCGTAGATAACGGCTCTAGCCCCTGAGTTGTCGCGATCTTCGAAGCCTGTAGCCAAGTTTCTCGCAATTCCGTTAAGTAGCCCAACGCT
>DOJM01000480.1:14812-18070 GCA_003529225.1 Paenibacillus sp. | reverse complement strand
CTGAGCTTTGCCAAGGTTAAGATTAGTCTTCTCCAAATCATGCTTTCTCAGCCCGTCCATTGCCGTTCTCACGAAACGAATTGCACCGTCATACAACATTACAACCAACTGTGCAGGCGTGGAAGTTTGGATAGATGATTGTCGGTATTTCTCATAAGGAGATGTAAGCAAGATTGTCTCACCCTTTATTTTAAGATAGTCCCAAGCTGGACATCAGGCTGGAGGACTGTGTCGTCAGTTTGTTCATTGCACTTTCCATCGCTGAGAATTGCTTGTAATAACGATTTTCTACCATTTGAAGATTTTTCTGCATAGTAGTTATTCGACTATTATAACTTCTAAGTTGTTTCCCAATAACACTTTCCTCTTTAAAGGTACTATTTAAATCCATAGAGAATTTGTTGGTACCAGCGCGATCAGAGATCATATCTAAGGTGCTCGTAATGTTATTTGCTAATTTATTAAAGATACCTGATTGTGGAGCATTTGCGGTACCTTGAAATAGATCAATAGCGAGCTGTGGATTTGCACTTAAAGCATTTTTCAACTTCGTCTCATCCGATATAACTAACTTACCGTTCTCCATATAATTCCCTGTGGTTATACCAATTGCATTAAGGCTTCCAAGCTTCTCCGTTATCGCTTCTCTCATTTTTGATAGAAGACTAGTGACAATGTCGTTGTTTTTGAACAAACCACTTTTGGCTTTTTCAGTCCAACTATCAATTTCTCCTTCTTTCATTTCCTTTTTCTGCTCATCTGATAGTGGTTTAAAGTCACGATACTTAGTTTCATTAACTTTGCTATTAAGTGCTTTTATTAGAGCGTTATAGTCCTCCATAAAACCCTTAATGGTTTCCAGAGCTTTATCTGGATCACTTTGCGTTTTAACATTGGTAGGAACATCTGTACCACTGCTATTGGTCACATCTAATAATGTTAGTTGAACTCCATTAATAGTAAAAACGTTGCTAGTAACGTTTTTGATAACCTCACCATTAATCGTGACTTCTGCATTCTCACCCTTAATAACCTCTTTGATCGCATTCGTGCCTTCGGCAAAAGGTACTGCTCCTTTGAATAGACCTAAAAATTCATAGGAGGCTCCACTCATTTTCACTTCTCCAGCGGAATTACCGGTAATCGTTAGTTTACCATCTACAAAACTTGCCGTCACATTGACATCTGGTTTTGTATTTATCGCTGTCACAACATCTGCTATTGTAGTGGAGGCTTTAAATGAAAAGCTCTTCCCGTTAATATTAAAACTATAATATTTCACCGGAGCAGCCGGATCAGGTTCTTTCCCATCCAACATTTTTTGCAAATCAGCGAGTGTTTTATCGCTTGTGACACCTATGCCTGCCCCGTTAGTTTCCACCACTGTTTTCTTTGAAAAAAGTGCCAGTAATGAATTGCTACCAGATGGGGTTTCAACTTTAACCGTCCCTTCTGTACCACCAATTTTTGAGGCGATTGATAACTTCCCTGTAATCTCATCATAACTTGCAACAGCATTAGCCTTTGTATTAGAATTGATCGCCGCTACCAGAGAAGATATAGAAGTAAGACCATTAAAAAGAGAATTACCTGCACTATCCTTAAAACTCACACCATTAATGGTGATGTCGAAGCCTTTGCTAAGATATGCAGCCTCTTCTTCTTCAGTAAGCTCTGACAAATCTACCCCGTCTAGCTGTGCTAAAGAAGTTGAACTAGGTATACCTTGACCTAAACCGGAGGTCTGAAGAGTGTTTTTGGTAGCTAGCTTAGTTACACTTATCTTCATATCGACTCCATTAGCCGTTGCAGTAGCTTCGGCTTTCACTGCACTCGTATTCCCTGTGGTCACTGCTTTATTCACATTCAAGGAGTCGGATTTTTTATATTTATCGTTCAATTTATTGGTGCGGAAATCATACAACACACTATTCAACTCACGGTAACCTTCTCTAGTCCACTGTAATACCTGTTTATCCTGATTGAGTTTATCAAGTGGTACACGCTTAGTTGCCATCATGCTTTTGACCATACTATCAATATCCATACCCGAAAATCCATTGATTCTTGTAACCAAATCAGCACCTCCAAATGTTAGATTTTCTCGTCTACAAGTATGCCTGCAATTTCCATCATTTTAGCAACAAGATCCAGCGTTTTTTCTGGTGGAACTTCACGAATTAATTCACCAGTATCTTTATTAAGTACCTTTACCATAATATCATGCGTCTTCTCGTGGATACTGATCTCCAGCGTGGTCTGGGGTCCTTGCAGAGATTTCACTGCTCGCTCAATGGTTCGAATAAGCTGTTCTTCAGCAACAGATACGTTAACACCTTGCTTCTCTCTCAAGCTCATCTCCTTAGTATTTTGAATTGGAGTGAGTGATTTTATCTGTAGCGTAGACTCTTTGCTGTGATTGCTCTCTGTACCGCTAGGTCTGTTTAACGTAGAACTGGCAGTGAGTGAAAACTGTACATTCATTATCCTGGCCTCCAGCGACGCTCATTTATATTGTATATATCGGTTTCATTTAGGGATAATTTAGGATTTGATACCTGTCAAGTAAAAAAAAGAAAAAAAGCCCCGGGTTGCCCCGGAGCTTTGGTCAAACGAGAAGAAATTAACGAAGCAATTGCAGAACACCTTGTGGCTGTTGGTTAGCTTGTGCCAACATAGCTTGTGAAGCTTGAGCAAGGATGTTGTTCTTCGTTTGTGCCATCATTTCTTTAGCCATGTCAACGTCACGAATACGGGACTCAGCTGCACTCAAGTTCTCGGAAGCAGCACCCAAGTTGTTGATGGTGTGTTCCAAACGGTTTTGCATAGCACCCAGGTTACTACGTTGGGAAGAAACTTTTTGCATAGCGTTTTGAACTGTTTCAATGGCAGTAGCTGCACCAAATTTAGTGGAAATATCAATGGATTTCACGCCAAGAGCGGATGCACGCATATCTCCAACTGAAATGAATGCAGTCTGACCAGCATTCGCACCGATTTGTGTCATAATAGAATCATCAAGGTTATTATTAGCAGCCACGTCTTTACCAAATACAAAAGTCATACTTTCTCCGACTTTCATGTTTGCATTCAAATCCCCAACTGCTAGTGTAGTTGCACCACCAGTAAGAATATTTGCACCAAAAGTAAGTGTATCTTTATCAGTTATTACGATGTCAGTAGAAGGTTGACCGTTTGGTCCGATAATTTTGTAATCAGTAGGATCAAATGCTCCTGCTGCTCCATTTGTTCCAGTTG
>DOJM01000480.1:11406-14724 GCA_003529225.1 Paenibacillus sp. | reverse complement strand
ATCCAACAACTTCTTGGTATTGAACTCAGTAGTGTTACCAATACGGTCCAATTCGGTAACCAATTGTTTTACTTCGGATTGAAGTTCTTTACGGTCAGCATCTGTATTAGTATCATTGGAGGATTGAACAGACAGCTCACGCATACGTTGCAGGATGCTGTGGGATTCGTTCAATGCGCCTTCAGCAGTTTGAATCAAAGAGATCGCATCTTGTGAGTTCTTGGAAGCCATATCCAAACCACGGATTTGACCGCGCATTTTTTCGGAGATTGCTAGACCGGCAGCATCATCACCGGCACGGTTGATACGAAGACCGGAAGACAATTTCTCGATATTTTTGTTAGTGTTAGCTGTGTTAGCAGTCAGTTGACGGTGAGTGTTCATCGCCGCGATATTGTGGTTGATAATCATTTGATATTTCCTCCCTGAAATTAAGTTAGTTCCACATCCATGTGGTAAACGCCGATCCATTAAGGTCGGCCGCCCTGCCGGCTCAGCGTCTAATACATATATCGACGGCATGCACCCAACTGTTTAGAGCAAATCGAAGTTTTTTTGAAATTTCTTGGTTAAATTCTCCAAAATAAGATAAAAAACCTGAATCCGCGATTAAGCAGTCCCAGGTTCTGGATTATGTGTGTGCAACATGTCAATTATTCATTCTTATTTACACCACGAAGTCGATGGATCAATGCATTCAGATCAGACTGCTGAGGAGCAACGGACTCACGGTTAGCCTCTTGGATCGAGAGATATACCTCTTTACGAAAAATATCGACATGTTTTGGTGCAGAAATTCCAACCTTTACTGAGTCACCTTCCACGCTTAAGATTGTCAGCTCGATCTGATCTTGAATGACAATGGACTCCCCTTTTTTGCGGGAAAGTACGAGCATATCATCCACCGTCCTTTCCATCGATAACCAACTGCTCTTGCAGTAGGCTATGCTTCNNTGCTTCGTATGATAAGGCGCTTTATGCAGCACGATTTGTTTACCAGAATGTCCTACAGGATTCAATACAATAGGAGCAAGAAGATTAATCGTGGACTGCTCGGCTTCTTCCTTCAGTGTAATAACGCACCTAACGATAACCTCATTGTCTATACCTAGTTCTTCTGCTTCATCATCCGGCAACTCAAACTCATAGGACGGATAAAAAACAAACGGATCACCCAGAAGAAAGGATAGTCCCCTGCTTTTTATTGAATGCAAATACCAAAACGGCGTCTCCGCCATCGCCATCAAAGCAAAATCAGTTTCTTCATCAAAACCAGGCAGTCCTTTGGGAAAATGATATAATTGCTCCTCATCTACTTCCAGTTTACCCCAAGATAATGTTTCTATAATCAAGTTATTCACTCCTCAAAAGTTTTGCTGCGCAAAACTAGCTTCTTACGAAAGCCTACTACATTATATATAGCACAAAAGCTATAGAGGCGCTTGGCACATCTATAGCTTAAGTAGCTACAATTGAACATTCAATTCTGGTGGAATAAACTGAATCGAAGCGTATTGCTGCATATAAATATTTAACTTGCCGCGGGTATATTCAATTTCCGGTTTATGTATCTCCACCTGAATATCCACTTTTGCGGCTCGATAATCAATTTGCGGGGCTCTCGTTTCAATGTGAATATCCACATTGTCGTATGATGCCGGGCCGCGAAACTCCGGAAAAGAATTGGGTTCGGTATCTGTACCGTAAACTTCTGCAATCGTATTACCCGGTCTAAAAAACTCAGCCATCCGATTCCCTTGCTCAACCTTTCGGGCAATGCCCTGAAGGTATAACTGCTGAATGCCAGAATAAATCCGTTTGTTCATATCCAGCATCTTTCCACCGTTATAAGCCTCCCAAGCACGGGACTGATCTATTGTCAGCTCGGGCCCAGTGGATTGAACTGTTAGTTCACCCGGAGTAGTTGTTACACTAAACTCCGCCTTAGGCTGAGCGATCGAATATGTGCCCGGATCAGCGTCAATACCTAACAGAGCAGGAGTCTGACGAATTTGTAAGATTGGTTGCAGCAACGTGAACCACCTCAGTTATCTGATAAAGTCTACAAGCGAAGTAGATATAATCTTTGCACCCACGGATAGGGAGGCATTATAGATATTCTCTTGAATCTTTGAATTCATAATCAAACCTTCGTAGTCGGCATCTTCAGTCTTGGCTTGAAGATCCGTTAAGTTCACATTCAAATCACTAAGCCGATCCTGCATCAATTCAACACGGTTGGTTTTGGCCCCTATTTCAGAGCGAGCCGACAGAAGTTTTTCCGTCCTTGTATCAATTGAAGTGAGCTGTGCCGATATTCCTTTTGAATCACCGGACTTCAAGGCATTTGATAATTGATTAATTATTGCAAATAAATTATCCGCATCGCCCGTATTACCGAATACGTCATTTCCTGTCTTGCTGATAGGCATACGTACACCTTCACCTACAATAAATTGAATCTGCCCAGTATCCGTTGTAATCGGCTTAGATACATCGTAAGTACCGTCTGTGCCTAAAACAAAATCATAAGGTTTGGTAGAGTATTGCTCACCATTAAAGATATATTTACCATTCAGTGTACTGTTAGCGATATCTACAAGCTGCTCTTTTAGCTGCATCACTTCTTCATTAATACTATCGAGCGCGGTCTGCGGATTAGTCCCTGTCGCAGCCTGTACGGACAGTTCACGAATCTTCTGAACAACATCCCCAGCTTGACCTAGGACTGTATCATTATAATCCAGCCATGAAAGGGCACTATCTACATTCTTGGTATATTGCTCATTAGATGAAAGCTCAGCGCGATAGCGCAGGGAATACGTGATCCCTACCGGATCATCGGAAGGCTTGTTGATTTTTTGTCCACTTGAAAGCTGTAGCTGTGTGTCGTTCTTTGTACGTGCATTACGGTTTAGGTTAAGCAGAAGCTGTGAATTCATCATGTTAGAGGTTACTCTCAACATACGCTATATCTCCTTTTATCTGCCGACTGTGCCGGTGGAATTAATCAATTTGTCGAGCAGTTCATCAAAAGTAGTCATAAAACGCGCAGCGGCACTATAAGCATGCTGGAATACGAGCATATTCGACATTTCTTCATCTAGCGATACACCACTGACTGATTGCCGACGAGAGTTAACTTGCTCTACCAGATAATCTGAGTTATCGGTCTGACGCGCTGCCTCCTGTGATTGAATACCCAATTGGCCAACCATAGAGCCTAGAAGCCCGCCCACAGTATTGCTAACTTTACCGTCCGGCGTAGTGAATTTACTATCCTTGAGGTTTGTCAACAAAAGAGCCAAGGTGTTATTT
>DOJM01000480.1:0-11390 GCA_003529225.1 Paenibacillus sp. | reverse complement strand
AGGTTACAAAGAAATCACGACCAGCGCTTCCATCCATCGCATAACCTAACTTGTGAAGTCCGTTCAAACCTTTGACAATGGTTTTAGCGTCCTCATACATCGTTGCTCCCTTAGGCATTGCCTGACCAGCGGCCAAAGTAACTACGGTGCCATCCGCTTGCGTAATCTTAGCATCATTAGTCAACATCGTACCCTCAGGAAGATTAGAACCTGCCGGTATTGTAATTTCAACGTCACCAGTAGCAATCGTACTAGCCATATCGTTGAGTTGTTTCTTGTAGTCGGTAACATAAGTATTTTTTGAGAAAATCATTCCGTAAGCTTCGCCGCCCTTCAAAGTTCCAGCGGCATAAGCATTATTAAGAAATGCACTATCTACGTTTGCAGTAACTTCTCCACCCTCTACCAGTGGCTGTCCACCCAGCGAAACGTTATAACCAGCTTCTGTCTCCACGACGGTAATATTAGCAATCTTGGATAGCTTGTCCGCCATCAGATCGCGTTGGTCGCGTAAATCATTTGCCTGATCACCCATACCTTCGATCTTATAGATCGATTTATTCAAGTCTGCGATAGCGGTCAGGTAGCCCTGAGCCTCTTTTGCTTTAACCTCGATATTAGTAGTTAGATCCCGATCAAGATTATCTAATTGCTTGCTCATATAATTCATGGCATCAGTCAAAGATTGTGCAGTTTGTACTACAATCTTACGAGCGGTAGGATCCTCAGGGTTTTTACTAAGGTCAGACCATGATTTCCAGAAGTTGTCCAGCACCGTACGAATACCTGTATCCGATGGTTCATTAACAATCGCTTCTAGTTTAGAGAGGGTATCTGCTTGAAGTTTCCAGTTACCAAATGCAGAATTCTCACCACGGTGTGAATCATCCAGAAACATTTCCCGAATCCGATCGATAGATGAGAATTCTACCCCTGTACCCATTTGTCCAGGAACGGTAGATTTATTTAATCCGTAAGCTTCAATAGGTAAAGCGGCCTTCATATTAACTCTTTGACGGGTATAACCCTCGGTATTCGCATTAGCGATATTATGTCCAGTTGTATTAAGAGCTGCGGTCTGAGTAAAAAGGCTGCGTCTCGCCGTCTCTATCGAGTGAAATGTGGATGTCATGCTTCTTACTCCTCCTTATGTTCTGCTCCAGCAGAACACTTCATCAGTACAATTCTAGCCTCGTGCATCAAAAATCCCCGANNACGTGATATCCTGATTCGGTCTTCCGACCAGCAGATCCAAAGAATAATCTATAAAAGTAAGCGACTGCTCTATCAGCTTCTGATTAAGCTCATTTGCTTCTTTCAAGCGGTGCAAAGTGCCAGAAAGCTTCTGCTGAATATGCAGCAGTCGTGCCTTGTCTTCAGGGTCAAATATAAGTCTGGACAGCTCAGTTAGGTTCAAGTTTAAGTTGGAACGAATACCCACGCCTTGCAGAACGGTATATGCTGCCGCGATCCGCTGTTCCTCGAGCTGTCCAATCAGCTTCATTAGCTTGGACTCACGGTTCAGGATGTCGATTAATCCATCCACCTTGTTGTCCATAATCGTCTGTTTTTTCTCAGCGGCCAGCTCCAGCATTTGGTTATGCACTTCGTCCAGCCGCTCCAATAGTTCTATTAATGTCGTCAATGCCATGGATGGTTTCACCTAATTCTCGGAGGATTGCTTAAAGTAAGGGGCGAGTTTCTCTGCTAGCTTAGCTGCATCTACTTGATAGGTACCTGCGGAGACCTGTTGCTTCAAACTGTCGATCTTAAGTGCACGTTCAGCATCATTACCAGAATTCTGTGCTTGCAAGAGCTGAATTGCTTCATCAGAGATCGAAACNNTCCTTGCGTGAACTTTTCTTCATTTGTTCCTGCCTTTGCGCATCCGCGCTGCGTTGATACGGATTCATCGCGTTAATTCGTCCGGTCTCGTTAATTTTCATAACTTCACCTTCCTTCTAATATAAAAAAGCCGATAATCTTTACTAAGTTTATCGGCGTAGACTGAAACATACTTTATAGCTGCAAACGTTTTTTTGCAGATTTTATAGGTCACGCAACTTATCTATGGCGCGATATGCACCGTCTGTTGTCTTTTTGGTAGAATCCTCAGCAGCACTTTCCTTGGCGGCATTGGTGAGATCCTTCCTTAGCCGAGAACGGCAGCTATCACACATATGCCCATCGCGAATCAGCGTTCCACACACCTCGCAGGGATACATCATATTAGGAGCATTAGCTATAGATATCCGGCCCTCTCGAATAAAGCGGGTGATCTCCTTAATCGAAATTCCCGTAGCATCGGACAGCTCTTGAATGTTGGTTCCTTTGTTCTCCCGCAAATAATCGACGCAGATCTCATATTCATGCTCCAGCTCTTTGATGCAAGGCTGGCACAAACCCATAAGATTCTTAACAAACAACCGGCCGCACCTTGGACAATTGTCTAGATTCATAACAAGNNCGCATAATATTCTTATGCTCCTAGATTACATGATTGCAGGGAATTCGTCTATGGGACGGAAGAAACCCTATTAAGTGTATGCTTCTCTTCAAAATTGAATGGAGCTGTTCACAATCATGCATTTTTGCTCCTCTTAGGAACGTGCCCAAGTTAAGCTATACACCTCTACCGCATAACCATAATCTGAACCCATTTGTTGTATTATTTCAGCGCACGCACGAATGGTACTGCCCGTCGTATAAATATCATCAACAATAATAATCCGAACAGGACGATTTAGAGGTACCTCCCTTTTCATCCAATCCGCAAATTGTGTTGTTACTGCCGGATTCTCTGCAAAAGCGTGCTTCATATCTGTTAGTCGTTCCGCTCGGCTCTTAAAGCTCTGTTTCCCCGTATGATGTGTGCGAATCAGCAGCGGAAGCTGTGGAACCTTCCTACGTCTAGATAGCACATCCGCCAATCTTTCCGCTTGATTAAACCCCCGCTCCATAAGCCGGGAATCACTGACAGGCACTGGCACTAACAAATCAGCGGACCAAGAGCGATGGATTATGGATGGTTTTCGGGATAAAAGAGCACTATGCTTCTCTTCTTTCAAAGTTAGATACGCTCTATCCAGCATGAGGCCAAGTAAAGGTGCATATCTTTCATTTCCGCGATATTTATACTGACCCAGCCATTCTCTCATAACGCTAGTGTAGGCCACTGCACTCCGGTTACAAATAATCGGTGACGGTTCACTACTACGGGCACAGTCAGGACAGCCCACATGCCGACCACATTTCAGGCAACGAGGGGAACGTATCCAAGGAATGGATTCTACGCATATTCTGCAAACTCCAGGAAATTGTGAGGATCCAGGATTACGCTTGCCACAGGTTAAGCATGGAGTTACGGAAGGGGACAAGAGTGCCCGAGATTTGGTTAACCATGAGAACAGGGAGCTCATCTCGGCGCCTCCTTGCTAATGTATCCTTTACGGCGAGCGATGATGTTCATAGTACGGATCTGGGAGACCGCTCCTCGCTGTGATCGGGTCCACTGGGGAGAGGCAAATACAACACGCCCAGCAGGATCATCCTTAGATCGCCCGGCACGACCCGCCATCTGAACCAAGGAGGCTTCGTCAAAGAGATCGCTATCCGCATCCAAAATAAATACATCGCTGCGTGGCACTGTAACTCCTCGTTCCAGAATTGTAGTGGTTACTAATAGGGAGATAGCACGGTTGCGAAAAGCAGTTACCTTTTCCGCCCGGAAGGGATCTTTGGAGGAAGTACCCTCGATAACTACGCCAGGAAAGCTCCGACGAAGCAGCACCAGTAATCCTTCAATATGAGCAATACGAGATACAAAGCAAAAGATTTGCGCCTCGCGCTCGAGCGACTTACGAAGCGTATGTATGAGAGATCTAGGTAAAATCCCACGCTTTAGGCATGTTTGAACGGATGTCATGGTCAGATGCTGCGGCACAGGCAAAGGATGACCATGGAAGCGGACAGGCACTCTGGCATGTGGAAGTCTACCTGAGCGTACCAACCGCTGCATTTCTTGCGGTGGTGTGGCTGATAAGTAGATAAAGGAACCATCTACCTTACAAGCTTGTTCTGCGGCATAAGCCAGCATAGGATCATTGTGGTAAGGAAATCCGTAGATATCAAACCACACACGATAATATGTTTTCCTTAAATTATTTAGTGCTTCCAGGGTTATTTTTTACCAGCTCGAATATTCCTGTAGATGATAGTCCGGCGAATGCACCAGCCCATAGTCGGGGTACCGTTTCTAAGTCTGTGAAAATATATCCGAAGTATCCAACCAGTAGCCCAANNAAATTTTTCGGTACACTGACGGTTGCCTTAACCATCTGCAGGAATGCCAACACGATAGCAGCCAGCACAGAAGCAAAAAGCATTACTTGATTCAGCATGTCATTCATGGTTAAACAGCCTCCTTAGGGTAAATGAGTACACGTTTTGTATTAACAGCATCTGGATCCAAGAATACACTCTTAACTAGTCCGAGGCTCTGAAGGTCAACGGACTTTATGTAACTTGATCCGTTGATGATCTTCGTCTCAAGCACATTTCCGTTTACAACGATTGACTTATTATCGAACAGCCATGTGTTAATTCCCATTACGTTAAATGAGTCCCGTACTGGTATCCAACTGCGTCCTTCAATCAGCAGCCCCAACAGTGAAGTTTGACCGATGATGATCTCCCCCGGATACATTCCGGACGGAAGCACCACTGGTTTAGATACCTCAATGTATTGGCGGCCGAAGTATTGGCAAAGACCACGCGCGATCTCTTCAGCGCATTCCTCCCGGTAAGCATCGGACATTAGAAGTTTGGCTTCATCTTGATTATCCATAAATCCACCCTCGATTAGTATCGCTGGCATTTTAGCTTCGCGTGTGACGTGAAGGTTATTTGTCTTCAGCCCACGATTGAACAATGGCGTACCCTTAACCAGATGCTCTTGTACGTCCTGAGCAAGCTTCTTACCTTCTTTGTATCCAGCACGGTAGAATATTTCGATTCCCTTTACCTTGCTGTTCCACACGTTCCCTGCTGCATTGGCGTGGACAGATACAAAGGCATCAGCAGGGCGACCGAAGCCGTTTGGTATTGTGTTGTTTGCTAGGTCTGTGCGAGTTTTAAGTGGTACGTCTTTATCTCCTGCGGATACATGTAGCACTTGAAATTTATTTCGTTTAAGGTGAACATTCAATTTATCTATAACAGCACGATTAAATTCGTTTTCCTTCATATAAGTACCATCTTCAAATAGCGGCGTTCGTTTACCATTTGTGTCAATACCGTGTCCATCATCTGTTGCTATTAATATCTTCATGTTGTACAGCCTTTCCGGGGCTCCTGCCCCCTGTGATAAGGTCGAATACGTACCTAAATTCCTCACTACCGATTTCTTTGAAAGCGACACACCACGGTATTCCTTTTGGGGTATGAATTTTTCCCCGCCTAAATTTACAATTTGTTTGTTTACGTATAGCTTCCATTNNGGAACCTTTTGAATTTCTTCATTCCTGACTGTTTCCCAATAATATAAAAGACATAAAAAAGGAGAGCTTCTATTTTGAAGTTCTCCAGATTACGCAGTATGAAGTATGTCAGATCGTAGATCCCGTCTATTAGCGTCCACATCAACTTTCACCACCGGGGAATCTAAGATGTTTGCAATGTCCTTGCCGTGGATAGATTCAATCAGTAGCAATGAACTGGCGGTGAACCCGTCTTGGAATTCAGTTTCATCAAATTGGATCATTTGCTCACCCCAAAAAAGTCATTAGACCTTTTTGCCAGTTCATTACGTTGTTTCGTAAGAGGTTCAATCTTCTCTCTCTTTTGAGAAGATGTTAGCTCGCTTCTTTCAATGGACTTAATTGCCTTGTTAATCTCGCTCATTGTATCAGACACATCGTTCATCATGTCCAGCTGATCTTTTTTCGTGAACGGTTTGGAATTTAATTTGACGAACGATTTATCTACTTTTCGCAACGACTTGTTAATATTTTTCATTAGATCATCAATTCCATCAGCCTCTTTAATCTTCTCACCTTCATAGAAAGGTTTGTTATTCAGCTTGGAAGATGCTTTTTCTTTAGTGAGCTCATCTNNTCCATCGCCTTACCGCCTTGATTAGGATCAACTAAGAACGAACGAGTAAATGGTGCTTGCTCAATCGATTTTTCAGGTTTAGCTGTGCGCTCGAATACACCAACCTTATCCAAAATTACGTCAATTGCATCTGTTGCATATTTACCAAGACCGGCAGTTAGTCCCTGAAGAGTGTTATCTACTACGCGAGGTGATGCAAAGTTTTTAAGTGACCCCTTTCCACCATTTAACTTTTCTACTCCGCCTGCAATAATTCGTGCGGTGGAAGAAGTGCGTACCGGATCAAACTGGTCTTTGTATTCCAATCCTTGCTCTGCTTTAGGAATAATAGCTCCATCCTTGAAAAATGAATAGTTAGCCATACCTTCAATGAAAGGAAGTAACCCAGATATTTGAGTTGGCAACGCATTTGACTTAATGGTGCGTGATGCAAATCCTTCGAATGCTTCAGGATCGTTATCGAATACGTATTGTAGCGCCTTCTCAGGAAGGTTAGAGAATACAGAGGCCAAGTCAAACGGCTTAGGTATACGTGCTACTACGTCAGTACCAGGAATAGCCATGAGCCAGAAAGAATCCTTCATCCAATCCGGTGCGTTAGCTATCGTTTCTTTCTGAATCTTATTTCCAAACTCATGATTTGCAATGAATATTCCTATTGTTGGAAGTGTGACCGACACAAAACCACGTGAGATAACACCACCAGGATCATCTTTAATTGCACGTATGAGTACCGATTTACCTCTTATGTTTGCGTTCAAAAAAGATACAATTTTATTTGTTGGTCTAACACTAGATCCTGCTTCAGCAAAGTCCATTAAATCACGAGAACGGAAAGCAGCTTCTTGCTTTGAAGTACCAGAACGTAACGCGGCTCTATATTCTCCTACTTTCGTTGCAGATTCTGTTGTATCGGAAATGTATCTTAATGCTTTAAATATAGATTTACCATTCACTAAATTGACGAATTTCTTTGATTTTGGCTGTTTTAATACCGTTTCTAAGGCTTTTTTGTGAACGTTTCTATCCATCGAAAGTGTATTTCCGTAAGATCCAAGGTTATCAATCCACTCTTTATACAGATCACCTTTTTTGATGGTCTGAANNGAATTAAACCAACTCCAAAGTCAGTAATAGGGTTAAATCCACTCTTCGAGACTACGAAGGCGTTGTTAATATCACGGATTGGGTTTCTAAGTGCAAACTCTGGTGTCAGTGTCGCTCCTGCTCTAAGCAACGCAGCTGGCTTGGATAAAATGTTGATAAGAGTATTACTAGACTCCTTATCTAAGTTCATAAGTGCCTTGTATACTTCTGGGTTAGCATCATAGAAGACATCCTTGCCATCAACCTTCACTTTTAAAGCATTCTTTTGACCAACTTCTTCTCCAGGCTTCATTTTGCGGAAGAAAGCACCATCCACATCTAGTTCGGCAAGTTTCGGAATTTGTAAAGAAACCTTATTTCGTTCAGCAGCATTAACGGTTTGGAATATATTCTTTACCATGTTCTCTAGCGGTGCGATTACCTGTTTTTCTGAACCTTGTAGAGCCTTGATTGGGCTAGTAACATTAGCTAATGCCTGAGAAACGCCGCCGTTGAATCCTACCTTCTCACTGTCCAACTCTCTGAATAGTGGAATATAGTTCTCCCAACGGTCACCTAGCACATCATACAATTCTCGTGTAACAACTCCGCTGTCAACCAACTCTTTCAGCATGTCGCGGTTTACTTTCACAAGTTCCTGCTGGGCTGCCTTCATTTCAGGTGTTCCAAATTCATCAAGTACGGATTTAATCTCTTGGTCAGTGAAACCGGATTTATAGCCAGCTTTATTTACATCTTGAGCATGTCGGGCTAAAGCGTACATTTCTAAGTCTTCTACGCTGTTACCACTCTTCTCAACTGCTGTTACAACTGAACCAAGCCGATCCTGTACGATTTGACTTGCACGTTCTGGAGCTCCTTTAAACATTCGAGCAGCCTTATACAAGCTATCTTCTGCACTAGCTAATTTACCGCCACGTATTTTCTTTTCTGTATCTTCTACTGTTGCTAAATCGTCTGAAAACTGTGACCGCGCTTGCTGCCAGCTTTCTGAGAAGGACTTTCTCTTCTTAGTTTTAACACGGCTAATCTTATTGGAGAATGAAGAAATGTCACCTTCTTGCTTTGCGTTAAACTCTACTGCTTTTAATCCTTCCTCACTCGCAAGACGCTCCTGTTTACGAATGTGTTCACGGCTCATACGAAGGATTTTTTCAGCGTGCGGCCGTAAATCCTCGCCAAAGTCTTTGACCAACGCCTCAGTGAAGTTACTTGCCTTAATTGTACCCTTACCAAGTTTAGCAGCCATGATAATTGAGTAGTCGATCCACTCCGGTAATGGGTTAGAGTTTATGTTTCCTTTTCGTTTGGCTATACGTTCTCTAGCAGCCTTCTCAGCCTCATCTAATTTGTTGTACACCTTATCTCTGATCTTAGGTTCGTTAACTGCTTTTATAACTTCTTCAACCTCTTCTATTTCAGTCTTAACTTTATTCGGTTTTTCCCCTAATGACTCCGCTGCTTCTTTCAACGTAGGTTTCTTTGTGGTTGCTTTAGTAGGAGTGACAGGGATTTCAGTTACTATTTTTTTCGGTTTAGCATAAGTAGATTTTGTTGGCGTTTCCTCCGGAAAGGCTTTTGCATGGTCGTATTGTCCACTAAAAATATAATCAAGATCCTCTTGCAATAAAAATTCACCGGCGTCCACCTTTGCTTGAATCTGCTGCTCACGCGTAAGTTCAGTGGTTCTTACTGGTGATTCTTTGACGGTTCCCGTTGCGCCTTTTCTGCCTAACACTTGTCTTGGTGCGGCAGCATCACTAAACACCTGTGGAGCAGTGCTTTTGACCGGATTACCAATACCAGCAACTTCACGCATTTCTTGATTGGCTCTGGCAGCTTGCACCATGCCTTTTTGTGGTGTGTTTGTTCGTTTTGGATACGCTAGGTTAATCAGTTCATCTAATCCCGGATCATTCCGTTCAGCCATTTGACCCCATAGGTTTTCGAGTTCGATATCTTCTCGGCCCGGTGAGAATGGACGTTTTTGAGCTTCCGCAATTAGATCCTCGAACTTTTGACGATACGCATTTGTTTGTCTTTCAACCCTGGCCGTAGTTGGTTTATAGCTTGATTCTGGTAAGGCTAATCTCTCAGGTGACTGTGGAAGCGCTAATGAATTAGTCTCTGGCAAATTCGTACGGACTTGGTTTTGCGGAACAACCTCAGTCTTTGGAGTAAACACTTCTTCTAAAGTCGCGTTCACTTCTTCGTCAGGAATATTATTGCGTTTCATAACTTTGCTCAATCCTGTATTTAACCCTTCGCTAATAACAGATCCTGCATAACCGAGTCCTATTCCTGCGGCAAGTCCCATTTGAGCATTATCTACGATTTCCTTATTGCTATCTTGACCAATGACTAATCCAGCGCCTACGCCTTGCATTGGTCCTGCAATGGTTTCAGCGATAGTTCCCTTAGCAATACGTTCAGCTGCTTCTTTGCTTGCTCCAGGCACTAATCCTCTTTTTATTAAAGAGTTAGCTAGATAGTTTGTATATTGCATTGCTGGTTTTGTATTTAATACCTTACCTGCAATTTCATATGGGGCTATATTAGGTCCTGAACCCAATGGAGCACCTGTAGGTGTAATGAATGGAGTGACAAATTCATTAATTATGTCACTGGCTTTATCAGCAGTCTTATTTCCTGTAGAATCCCGCTGAGTCACACCACTATTTCCAGCAAATGAGTTGGAAACGAATCTACCTAATTTTGTATTTCTCGTTAAATAATTTATATTACTCGCAGCATTCTTTATGTTTTCAGTTACATTGGTGACAATTGGATTGTCAGATGGTGATTTTGTATTATTAATTCGCTGTTGTTGGATTGCATACTCAGTGTTCCGATCGATACGAGAGTCAAGTAGGTTACTCGCGTTTTTAGGCCCACCAGTCCCTGCGGTTAGCAGAGACGCGGCCGGGAGTTTATCGCCAAATTCAGTAATGGCGTTGTTACCAAATGAGTTAGGCGTTGTAAGCAATGAAGCAGCAGTAACTTTTCCTTTCAATGTGTCTGAAATCTTTGTATTTACATTAGCTTCTGCTTGGGTTTTAGGAGTTTCTTTTATTGTTTCTGCTTTTTCAGATTCAGCTTTAGGACGAGTATCCTTTATCAGACCCATATCCATCCGGTCATTATCAAACGCGCTGGTCGTTGACGTTGAAGTTTTTGCGCTTACTTTTAACCCGAGCTTCTTTCGTTCTTCATCAAATGCACTCATTGTCTCACCCCTTCAACATTTTCAGCGCGTCGATCATTTCCGATTTAAATCTGTTCACTACACTTTTTCGAATATCAGCAGACGATGAAGGGAAGTATTTATTGCCATTGTTGGCTCCTCTTTCAGCGTAGATCTTTTGAATAATCTGCGCGTCAGTCATATTCGGTGTGATTCCAGCGTTTTTAAATACTTTTCCTGCACCTGAAGACCCGTGCTGTACAGCAGTTGACCATAGTGCTTCCTGAACTGCTTTAGAACGATCAGCCACATTTAGTCCCGTTGCTTTCTCCACGCTCTTTACAGCTGGCACATAGTACACAGACATAGTGTAGTTATGTTGTAGTCTTTCGAAGTGTTCAGGTTNNAAGCATAGTCTTTCCATGCCTTGTCAAAGGTAGATCCGCCAATCGTTTTTCCTGCGAAATTATTGTAGGCAGTCTTGTCATTTTTCTCTAGGTAGTCTAAGAAGTTGTGCATGTTTCTTTTGATGATTTGATAGGAACCGTAGGACTTACCGCCAAAGTCACCTGCATTATCAGCAACCGTACCCGGATTTCCACTCGATTCATATTTACGCGCCAATACTCCTATTGTGGCTCCAGCCCCTTTAGAAGAACTGGAGCCACTCAGTTTCCCGAGTAGCCCTGTGGAAGTGGTATTCCATATCTAAGGTATAGTTTTGCAATATCGCTGTCTGGAAGTCCTGATTGTAGTATTTGAGCTTTAACATCGTTCAGGTTTGTAATAGCACCATCTTCATCACGCTGAACGCTCTTATCCAAGTAAGATGTGGCGTATTCTTCAGCTGTAATCGTAGGTGTAGTTGGATTCTGCAACTGTTGTAGCTGTAATTGTGCTTTTTGTAGGTCTAGTGATTGCATTTGTTGCTCATATGCACTAACAGGCTGAACCTTACCGATCTGTTCTACAGTCTTTCGCAATT
>DOJM01000291.1:17690-18055 GCA_003529225.1 Paenibacillus sp. | reverse complement strand
TGCACTGGATTAAGAAGTAATCATATATACTTATGATTAAATAGTGTGACCTTCAAATGCGGCCGTGACTATGCGAGCCGCATTTGAGGGTTTTAGCACAATCTTTGGGAGGTGCTTTGCATGCGGAAAATTTATGTGTTCGATACGACGCTGCGAGACGGAGAGCAGTCGCCGGGTGTGAACCTAAACACGCGTGAAAAAGTTGAGATCGCCTACCAGCTGGAAAAGCTGGGGATTGACCGCATGGAAGCGGGCTTTCCTGCTGCTTCACCAGGTGACCTGGCTTCGGTAAATGCAGTAGCAAGAGCAGTGAAAAACGTCACGGTAATCGGTCTTTCTCGTTCTAGAGAGACAGATATTGATGC
>DOJM01000291.1:15396-17609 GCA_003529225.1 Paenibacillus sp. | reverse complement strand
TCATTAGAAGACGCAGGTCGTACGGAGTATGATTTCATGGCTGAAATGGTCGGAATGGCTATCCGAGAAGGCGCTAATGTTGTTAATATCCCGGATACTGTAGGTTATCTGAATCCTTCTGAATATGGAGCTATCTTTAAATACTTAAAAGAAAATGTGCCTGATATTGAACGCGTACAGCTTAGTGCTCATTGTCATAACGACCTTGGCATGGCTACGGCCAATACGCTAGCCGCGATTCAGAATGGTGCAGATCAGATTGAAGGAACGATCAACGGTATTGGTGAACGTGCCGGGAACACAGCGATTGAAGAAGTGGCATTAGCGCTGGAGACACGTGCTGAATTTTTTGGCGCAAAAACTTCTTTAACGTTATCCGAGATTTCTCGCACAAGTCGCTTGGTCAGCAAGTTGACAGGTATGGTAGTCCCAGGGAATAAAGCGATTGTAGGAGCTAATGCATTTGCTCATGAATCGGGTATTCACCAGGACGGAATGCTGAAAGAGAAGACCACCTATGAGATCATGACACCGGAGACCATTGGACTTAAAGAGAGCAAGCTGGTACTTGGTAAGCACTCTGGACGCCATGCTTTCCGAGATAAGTTAAGTGATCTAGGGTATGATTTATCCGAAGAAGAGCTTAATACAGCTTTTTCAAGGTTTAAGGACTTGGCGGATAAGAAAAAAGAAGTGTCTGATGAAGATATTTTGGCATTGATTGAAGAGAAACTAATTGATACGCCAGAAGTATTCATACTTCAGACGATTTATGTTACTTACGGCAATAAAGCTGTTCCAACTGCTAAGGTGATTATTGATGCTCCGGAAGCGGAGCCTATTGTAGCAGAGGCAGAAGGCAATGGTTCGGTAGATGCCATCTACAATGCTATTGATAAAGCCACGGGTGAGGAAGTTACCCTTGGGGACTATTCCATTAAATCCGTCTCCCGTGGTAAAGATGCACAGGGTGAGGTTCATGTAGTGCTGTCGCAGGGTGAAGTCGCTGCACAGGGCCGTGGACTTAGCACCGATATTCTAGAAGCGAGTGCCCGCGCTTATATAGATGCACTTAACAAGCTTCTGGAGAAACGTAAAACTTACACCAAACGTGAACACGCTAGTCTATAAAATGTACAATGTATTCTTTATTTTTTAAGTAGTATTACGCTTACTATTAACATCTAGATGAGAGAGCATTATACGACAGGGATATGCGAGTTTACATCGCATATCCCTGTTTTTTTATTTGGAAGAAAAAGTATGAAGAAGACTTCTCAGGACTCTGTTCAGATTATGTATAGATGCACTATTTACAATAGATGTAAGCATGGCGATTAGTAGAGGGAGAAAAGATCAAGGAGGTTATTGCAGAGGATAAGAATAGTGGATCCAAAGTATAGAGCTTGTGAAAAACAAAATAAACAGTTAAAAAAGGAGGAGTTTAACAAATGTTATCAAAAAAGAAAATAAGCGCATGGCTCATAGTNNGTGGGCTTATAGCTTTGGTTTCGGGTTTAATACACCAGTATATGCAAGTGGAAATGGCAATGGTACTGTGATTAGTGAAAATCTCATTACTAATGTAACGCTGGCTGTTTACACCGATGATAAATACACAGATACGGTTACGGAAAGCGTATATCAGCTTGATTCCTATTCGGAATTAAACTATACATGGGCAATTTCAGATGGACATGGGTATAAGGAGGGTTCTACCTTTACGTTTGATCTTCCAACACAGTTTGAACTTTATAATGATCTGAATGGTAATCTTATTTTTGACGATGAGCCTGTAGGGACTTATACGATTGACAAAAATACCAATAAAGTTGTATTCACATTTAACAAATATATTGAATCCCATGATCAAGTGGGGGGCACCTTTACAGTAAGGTCGCTACTGAGCTCCAAAAAGATTACAGGCTCTTCTAAGCAGACAATAACATTCCCTATTCAGGGAGGAACTCAGACTATTGAGCTTAATTTTAAGCCAAAGGTTAGCTCTACGATAGAAAAAAACGGTTCACCGAAGCCGCAGTATTATAACCCAACAAGCATCGCTTGGACGGTTGATGTAAACAAGGTTCTGGATAGTGTTTACAATGCAGAGGTTACAGACAAGCTTCCTTCAGGATTGTCTTTAAATACCGTATCTATTGTGGTTTATGAGCTTGATGTAAAAATAGATGGACAAGTGAGCCAGGGAAATG
>DOJM01000291.1:4318-15275 GCA_003529225.1 Paenibacillus sp. | reverse complement strand
CACTGCATTTACGAACGAAGCTGTCTTTAAGGGTGATGGAGGAATATCCAAGATGGCTAGTACTACGGTTACAGTTGGGCGCGGCAAGCCGCTGTCGAAAGAGTCCACTGGATACGATGCGGCAACTCAGACGATTTCCTGGGCTGTTAATTTCAATTACAATGAAAAAACAATTTTAGCGGCAAAGGCTACTTTAAANNTTTAAAAAAAAAAATTTTATTAAAAAAAAAAAAAAAAACACCCCAAATTTTTTATTCCCTACCTCTGTCAAAGTCTATCCGGTAACGATTGACAGCAATGGTAAAGGGATCATAGGCGCGGAACTTGCTTCAAGCGAATATACGGTGACGCCAACACCTGCAACGGGGTTAAATGGTTTTGATCTGAAATTCAACAATGATATAAGTTCTGCCTACCGAATTGAATATCAGACAAAAGCAAATGGCCGTGTATTTGATGATGGCCAAATTACGAACAAGATTACTTATGATGGAAAATCAGAAACTGGAAATCGTGATATTAAACAGCAAATTCTTCATAAGAACTATAGCAATATTAATTATGCGACAAAGACCATTGATTGGACGATTCAAATTAACGATGACAGCAAGACTATGGAAAATTTAGTGGTGACCGATACTTTTGGCAACGCGGGATTAAAGCTAATTCCTGGCACATTAAAGGTTAAACCGACCAAAGGTGGAACTGCTACCGTTCATACTGTTGTTTACAATGATCATAATCCACCTGCAGTGGACGATGGGTTTGTAATTACTTTTAATGGTTCAATTAATGAGCCTTACACTATTACTTATACAACAAGCTTTAGCTATGATTGGCTGGCTTCGGGCAAAACACAATTTTCAAATAAAGGCGCACTCGATTGGAAAGAAACAGTGAATGGGGTACAGGAGTCTAAGCATAAAGAAGCGACCGCAACCTTTAATCCAAGAGATGAAGTTAAAAACAATGGGAAAAAGAGTGGGTCCTACAATGCTGTAACCAAAGAGATCACTTGGAATATTGGTGCCAATTATAATCAGAAAACATTAAGCCAAGCTCAACTGGTAGATACCATTTCGGCTGGGCAAGTCGTCAACGAGGATTCTGTAAAAGTTTATAAATGGGAATATGGGAAGAATGGTGATCCTTCTCCTCAAGCTAACGTGGATTCCGCTGATTATAATGTGAATTTGAATGGTAATGAGCTGAAGGTGACATTTAATAAAACCATTAATTATGCGTTCTACGTCACTTTCAAAACTACATTCGCTGATCAAGCGATTGATTTAAATGAAATTAAAAATACAGCCATATTATATGACGGCACGAAAGTAGAATCCGCAAAACTGGAAGCCACTGTTAGTATTCCACAAGGTGGGGAATATGTTAATAAAGGCGGCGATCAGGACGGCAATAAAATACATTGGACAGTTAACATCAACCGTAACCAATCTTTTGTAAAAGAGGCTGTAATTACGGATGTTCCGAGTGATAATCAGATCCTACTGTCTAATACTTTTCATGTCTATAAAACGACTGTTAAAGCTGATGGAACTATAACACCAACCAATCAAGAGTTGATCAAAGATAAGGATTATAAGCTGGAGATTACTACAGATATCGACGGAAAGGAAAGCTTTGAGCTTAGTTTCCTAAAGGATATTTCGGAGGCTTATATTCTGAAATATGACTCCCTGATTACAGCACAGAACAATGATAAAGTAACCAATAAGGTTAGTTTTGATGGTAAGAACATCAAGGTGATAACAAATGAAAGTACCAAGGAAATTACAGTTAAGCTTTCCAGCGGTTCTGGCACAGGGAGTGGTGTAAGAGGTCCATTAACGATCACGAAGGCAGATGATGCTGATAATAAAAAGCTGCTAAGTGGAGCTGTATTTGATCTCTATCGTGTCATTGATAAAGACAAGGTCTGGATTAAGGAAGGGACTACGGATGCAGATGGGGTACTAGAATTTACCAAGCTACCAGGCGGCAAATATGTATTGATTGAAAAAACAGCACCAGCTGGGTATGTTCTTGATACAACACCACATGAAGTGGATATTAATACAACGGCAGGTATTAAGTTAACGATAACCAATAAAGTTCCAACACCGACAGCAACACCCGCTCCGACAGTAACACCGACGCCGACGGAAACGCCTGTGTCGACAGTAACACCGACGTCGACGCCGACGTCAATACCGGGAGTAATCGTTACTGCTACTCCATCCGCAACACCAGTAGTGGCAACGCCAACTGTAACACCAACACCATCAGCAACACCAACTATCACGTCGGTGCCAACCAGTACACCTGTTGTTCCACAGGCAACACCACCTGTGCAGAAGGAGACTACTACAGAAGAAATTCCAATTGAAGGTGAAATCCCACTTGGGGGCGTGCCGAGTATTGGTGATAAGCCAGATCATGGTAAGGTGACTATTACTAAAGATGGTAAGTGGATTTATACACCAGATCCAGGCTTCATTGGAAAAGACAAGTTCACGGTCATTGTGACAGATGAGAATGGAAATGAAGAAGAGATCGAGATCGAGATTGATGTCGAGGAAGTACCAAAAGGTACAGTAAAAGAGCCAGGGGATAACAGCAATAAACCAACAGAGCTTCCGAAAACGGGAGAAGAAAGTGCACTTCCTATTTACTTAGTAGGTGGAAGTCTAGTTCTTGCAGGTTTTGTGTTAGCTCGAAGATTCAAACGCAGTAATTAATATATCGTAATGATAAGGGTGCTGTCCCGGCACTAAACTCCCATAGGATAAAAGTCAACGGAGCAAGGCTCCTCCTGTTATTGGAGGAGCCTTGCTCTTTATTTTTGGTCTATGGCTGCTCGCTTCATAACCTTCTTCACTTCGAGGGAGCTTCCGGGTCTGGCTTTAGTATCGCATCTCCACTCTCTAACGTATATCCTGTTCAAACACAAGGTCCAAAAGTACACGAACTGAATTTGAGTTGAGGCTGTGCCAGTCGGATGGGCCACCCAACTCCCAACGAACTGAACCTTGACGAAAATGGGATTTTCGCTCATTATTCGTAATGTAGCGCCAACGACACTATTCAGCATATATCTTTTTTTAAACTAATCAGTAAGCGCTATCATAAAATGCGCTGGGGGATGATACCATGGAATTTATGTATTTAGGAACTGGAGCAAGCGAGGGTTATCCAGCTTTATTTTGTCAATGTGAACGTTGCTCTATGGCGATGGAGCTTGGCGGCAAGAATATTCGCGCTCGTACAGGAGCGCTTATTAACTCTGATTTGCTGTTGGATTTCTCACCTGACATGTATATGAATAAGCTTCGTTATAAATTGGATTTGGGGAAAGTTAATCATTTGATTGTTACGCATTCGCATACTGATCATTTTGCAGCAGCAGAGCTCATGATGAGGCATGAGCATTGGTATTGTCAGCTGCAGGAGAGTGGAAAAAAACTGCATATTTACGGAAATGAAACGGTAGAAGAAACGATGAAATCAGCTCTTCGCTATGATTATGGAACCGATACGATTGAAGATCCTTTTTACGAGTTTCATATCATACAGCCTTTCATGCCCTTCACGCTAGGAGAAGTGACAGTAACCGCATTGCCAGCCCATCACAAGCCGGATGAACATAGCTTTATCTATCTACTTGAGCAGAATAACACAAGATTCTTATACGGCAATGACAGCGGTATATTCAGTGNNTGGATTGTAATTATGGGCTAGAGGATAGATATGATTATCATATGGGGATCTCCGGTTGTCGGATTGTAAGAGAACGTTTGCTTGACCAAAATAGTTGTGATACTAGTACGTCATTTATTCTCACTCATTTCTCTCACTACAGCGCAGAGTTACATGATACTTTAGTTGAGAATACAGCAGAGGAGAATTTCATCATTTCCTATGATGGGATGAAAGTCTTCTTAGCATGACATGATGATGGTCTATCTTAAAAAAATAGTCATTACCCGTAAAATCCTCCCTTGAGGAAAGGACTACTTTACGGGTCTTTTTTATAGCTTTAAGGGCTCAAAATGAGTAGATACGGAGGTAGAGAATGAAGCTGCTGGCTACGGGAAAAGTAAAATGGTTCGTCTATCAGAAAGTTGTCATCGTATTTATCGTCTTTCTGATTCCGCTCATATCGATGAATATTTGGGTGAATTATAAGGGGATGTCATTCACTAAAAATGCGATTTTGGACTCATCCCTGGCTGGGGCGTCATTCTATTCCAAGCAACTGGATAAAGAGATATATTTCATCCGCAATCAACAATTACAATTTCAAGAAGATAAAAACATACAGAAGCTTAGTTTCCGAGGCGAAAGTTTAGAAAAGTATGAAGAGGTAGAATTAATCGGTAATGCTGAAGATCTATTAAATCGGATCATTGCCTCAAGCGAATATGTGGTTAACGCCGGGGTATATGTTAAGTCTCTGGGCAAAACGATCTCTGGTAAGACGGGGGTGACGGCCATTCCTAATATGGAGTACGAGAAAATTTCCTCGTTACTTAACGTTAAGCAGAAGCCTTCATTCTATCGGAGCGGTGATGCGATTTTCCTTATAGAAACAGGAGATAATGCGGAGCTTTGGTCGTATATTGAAATCTCAAAAGGTAAGCTATTGGAGGCACTAAATCAAATCGCAACCTTATATCAAGAATCGGAGGTATTTCTGGGAAGTAATGAGCTGGGCAATATTCTATCAACTACAGACGATCAGTTAGTATCTACTGAGGTCCTTAAGCTCATCACCAAACAGGATCAGTTTAATTCCGATATCCCAGAAATAAACAAGGTGAACGGTAAAAGTTACTTTATTGCCCATAACTTTATTAGTTCTTTGAATCTATCCTTGATTATGTACGTGAATCAGAATGAAATCACAAGGCCCTTAAGCCAATTTAATACACTACTATATGCTTCTTTCGTCATCGCTATTGTGGTAATGATACTTTATTCTTATTCGGTAAATCTAATGATTCATAGGCCCTTATCCAAATTGGTTAAGACATTCCGTATGGTAGAAACGGATAATCTTGATTTAGTCATTGAGTCAAAGACCAAAGATGAGTTTTACTATATATTTAATAGTTTTAATCGCATGGCTTCTAGACTTAAGCGTTCTATTGAGGAGAATTATGAACAGAAGATTGCCCTGCAGCATTCGCAGTTGAAGCAATTGCAGTCACAGATTAACCCGCATTTTCTCTAT
This sequence comes from Paenibacillus sp., assembly GCA_003529225.1. Taxonomy (GTDB): domain Bacteria; phylum Bacillota; class Bacilli; order Paenibacillales; family Paenibacillaceae; genus Paenibacillus_AQ; species Paenibacillus_AQ pseudetheri. Next base: position 10,042 of record DOJM01000291.1, on the reverse strand, counting down.
AACAGCTTCTTTAACATTTACATGATGTGTAAAGTAGGGGATTCCGATAGTGCGGCTGAGCTCTCACAAAAGCTAGGGAGCTACTACCAATACATCACGAGAAGTGGATCGGACGAGGTGCCTTTCTTTAAGGAGTATCAGCATGCGCTTGATTATTGTGAAATTCAGTGTATTCGCTTCTCAAATCGTATTTCTTTCGAATATGAAGAAATACCCGTTTTGGCGAATGGGATTTTAGTACCGAGGCTGATTATTCAGCCGATTGTTGAGAATGTGTTCGAGCATGCTTTCGAAGACGACTCCCGACATGGAGTTGTCTATATTGGTGCCGAATGCGAAGAGGGAATAATAATTATCACGATTGAAGATAACGGCATTCTTTTAAAAGATGAGGAAATAGAGTACTTGCAGAAGAAACTTGCGATGGGTCTGAAACAAGTTGAGAAGACGGGATTAATCAATGTTAATAATAGACTCCAATTGAAGTACGGCCCAGATAGTGGCTTGTTTGTCTCTCGCAGCAAATACGGAGGATTGAGGGCAGAACTGATAGTTAAATACGAGAGTAANNGTGTGATTATGTATAGATTACTAATCGTAGATGACGAGCCTGTAATTGTGAATGGATTAGTCCAACTGTTTCAGGATAACCCGGAATTTGAACTGGATATACGAAAAGCTTACTCCTCAAGCGAAGCTCTTGAAATTGCAAAGAAAACGAAACTGGATATTTTGGTTAGCGATATTCGTATGCCTCAGAAGAATGGTCTCCAGCTCGTGGACGAAATCGTCTATTATTGGCCATTATGCCGAGTGATTTTTCTTACAGGATACAGTGAATTTGATTATGTATACGAAGCGATTCGTAAGAATGTGGACAATTACATTCTGAAAACGGAAGGAATTGAACCTATTTTCCAAGCTGTGAAGGCAGCAGTCGACAAGCTGGACGAGGAGAACCGTCGCAGACTTCAATTGGAGAAGGCACAAATGCACTATCAAATCGCTAGTTCCTTTCTAAAGAGAGAGATGATGGAGCGGGTGCTGAGCGGGGAGTCTATTACTTCTATACTCAATAATGTACGTTACAAGGATGTAGAGTTTGGCATTGCATTAGATCGTCCTTCGTTCTTTCTTGTTGGTATCTTGGATCGATTAGATGATCCTAAATTTAAAATGCCTCCGTCTGTTCAGCGTATTTTCCATGATCACCTGCCTGCATCTATTGCATGTGAAGAAGTGATTTATGATGATCGTGTATTCATATGGCTGCTTCAACCAGATGAAGGATTGCTGAATCGCTTTCGTAGTGGCTATCCAGATCAAGGGGTGAATTGGCCTGGAATCGTTGCTTATATGAGAGGGATATTAGAGCCTGTACAGAATGAGTGTGATGAGCTGCTAAGTGCCTGCGTTTCATTCGGAATATCGGGGGACTTACTTAACCATTGGGAATCGATCCATCTTCAAGTTGAAGCAGTGCGCTCTATGATTCTTAAGAGAGCTTTATTAGGTCAGCACATGCTTATCTTAGACCTTGAGAAACTAAGTCAACTTGAGGATACGATGTACAAAGCTGGAGGAATCGAGCAGGAAGATTTCAAGACGCTAATCATCGAACAAATTCACCAATTTGTGCAGGAGAACCTATCTGGAGATATATCGCTTACCTCAATCGCTGCAGAGGTGCATCTTAATCCGTCCTATTTATCTCGTTATTATAAACAGATGACAGGTCAAAATTTATTAGAGTATATCCAGTCGACGAAACTGCATGTTGCTCTGCAGCTGATGAAGAATACAACTCTAAAATTAAATGAAATCGCCATCCGGGTCGGTTTTGAATCACCATCCTACTTTACAACATTCTTCAAACGGAAGATGGGCTTATCTCCACAGGAATATCGAAATTCAAAATGAGTAAATAAAGTGAAAGTGATGTAAAAAAAACGAAATTGAAAGCGGTTTCCCCTGTGACTAAAATAATAACTAGGAACACTGATTAACTACATGAATTGCAGCAAACAAAGGGGGGAAGCGTTCAAATGAAAAAAATGAGACCATGGAAAATGATTTTGTCAGTAACGATGATTCTTTCATTATTGTCAGCATGTGGAAGTCAAGGAAATGGAAATGCGAATGCACCATCTACGCCTAAGGAAGACACTACGAATAGTGCGACAGACAGCGCCACAGCACCTGATCCACTAGGAAAATACCCGGAAACCGTTACTGTTACGGAAATACTCGGATATAATCCACCAGAAGATCCAAGAACTCCAAGCGGAATTACACCGGAACAAAATGCCTATCTGAAAGATCTCAAAGAGATGATGAATATTGAAGTGAAATACAAATGGACCGTTCCCTCTGCCCAGTTTGAGCAGAAGTTCTCGCTTGCCATGGCATCGGGGGATCTACCCGATGTGATAGAAGTTGATCAGAAGAACTATGAGAAACTTAAAAAGCAAGATATGCTTGCTGATCTGACAGATGCTTATGCACAATATGCGTCACCAGCGCTTAAGGCTTATATGGACTCAGATGGTGGATTCGCGATGAAAACGTTCAGTGCGGATGGTAAGCAATTAGGTATTCCTGCATTTGAAGATCCCTTCTTATCCACGCAGCTGCTATGGATTCGTCAAGATTGGCNNACGATCGATGAGCTTGAGAAAGTTGCACAAGCATTCACACATAGTGATCCAGATCAGAATGGTAAGAATGACACCTATGGCATCGCCATGCAAAAGAATCTCTTCTTTTGGGGATTTGATGTCAGAGGTTTCTTTAATGGATTCGGTGCTTATCCTTCCGTTGGTGATAAACAATCGGCTTGGTTTAAAGACAGCGATGACAAATTGTTACCGGGTTTGATTCAGCCTGAAGTGAAGACTGCACTTGGTAAGCTACAAGCATGGTATAAAGATGGAATTATTGATAAAGAGTTTGCACTAAAGGATGAGAATAAGGCTGTAGAAGATCTGACTGCAGGTAAAGTGGGTATTTCCTACGGAGAGTGGTGGTATCCGAACTGGCCGCTTAACTCCAGCGTAGACAAAGATCCAAAGGCGGATTGGATTGCAATTCAACTTCCAGGGATTGATGGTCCAGCTAAATCACTCGTTCCAAAAATCCGCAGCAATAAAATTTTCGTTGTGAACAAAAAGATGAAGAATCCAGAAGCAGCGATTAAGATGCTCAATTTCTACATCGAAGTTGGTAATAAGAAATACAAGGATAAGAACAAAGCGGCAGATGGCTATGTATATAACTGGTTTAACCCACGGATTGCCAACCCTGTTGATATTGATACGATTTACAGCGAAGTGAACAAAGCGCTCGATGCTAATCAGACTGAAATTACAATAGACGATGCAAATTATAAGACCGTTGCGGATACTTTCAAAGCGACTAAGGACTTCCTGGCTGGCGACACATCTAACGCTACCAAAGGTGTAAACTGGGGTCAATATTATAGCCGGGCTGCAAAAGACGGTGGCTGGGGCTTAACACGACAAATTAAAGAAAATCAACAATTTGTATACAACGAGTTTTACGGTCTTCCTACACCAACAGTAGTGGAAAAGGGCGGTCAGCTGGATAAGTTGATGCAAGAGTCCTTTACCAAGATTATCATGGGCGGTTCTCTTGATGATTTCGATAAATTCGTGGATAGCTGGAAGGCACTTGGCGGTAATGAAATTATCGATGAGGTCAATGAATGGTATAGCACGGAAGCTACGAAATAACTCATAGGGACAAGAAGGCGGGTGAGGTAAGTCGGGTGAGCCGACGTACCTCCCATTTTTAAAATGAGTAAGTTGGTGAGGAGGGCATCCATGAAATCACTGAAGAAAGAATTTCCGCTTCATATCATGTTAATACCGGGTGTGATTGTTACACTGATTTATGCCTACGGACCGATGGCCGGCCTGGTTATGGCGTTTCAACAGTTTGAGCCGTTATCCGGTTTTTTTAAATCCGATTTTGTGGGATTAGATAACTTCCGTTATGTATTTAATTTACCGGATTTCAAGCAAGTACTTTGGAATACGCTAGTCATAGCCATCATCAAAATGGTATTGTCTCTGCTTGTCCCGCTCATTCTAGCTTTATTATTAAATGAGATTACTAAGAAATGGTTCGCAGGTTTTATTCAATCCGCCATTTTCCTCCCGTTCTTCCTTTCATGGACCGTCCTTGGGGGTGTCATTATTGAATTATTCTCTCTGAATGGACCTATTAATGGCTTAATTTCCTCTATGGGCTTAGAACCTATCATGTTCATGCTTGATAATGGTTGGTTCAGGGGGATTATCATTGGCTCGGATGTCTGGAAAGGCATGGGCTACAATATGATCATCATGCTTGCTGCCATCACAGGAATTAATGCGACGCTGTATGAAGCGGCAGAGGTTGATGGTGCAGGGAAATGGAAGCAAATGCTTAACATTACGCTTCCAGGTATAGCACCGATTATTATTTTACTTAGTGTATTAGGCCTCGGTGGTATTCTTAACGCAGGTTTTGAGCAGATATTGATTATGTATAACCCGACTGTATATGCAGGCGCAGATATAATAGATACATTTGTCTATCGATTGGGGATGTTCAGCAAACAATTTGGACCTGCGGCAGCAGTGGGTCTCTTTAAATCGATAATATCTTTATTCATGGTATCAACAACTTACTATGCAGCTTACAAATTTAACAATTACCGCATATTCTAGGAGGTGGAGATGGTGCTACATAAACAATCATCCAGCAGAAAGTTATTTATCGTGTTCAATACGCTGTTGTTAACTTTCATTACCATACTCGGCATTATCCCATTTGTACACTTGCTCTCCATCTCACTTAGCTCGAATACAGCTGCGATGGCTGGAGAGGTGAAGCTTTGGCCCGTCGGCTTTTCCTGGGATGCTTATGTATATTTAGGAGAAAAGGTAGAGTTCTTTCGTTCCTTGGGAGTCTCCGTAAAACGAGTAGTGCTCGGTTCAGTAGTTAACTTGTTTCTAGTATTTATTACTGCTTTTCCGCTTTCCAAGTCGAATGATCAGTTTAAATTTAGAACCGTATATGTATGGATATTCGCGATTACGATGTTTTTTGGAGGCGGCTTAATTCCGACGTATATCGTAGTGAAGAATACAGGCTTAATCGATTCGATTTGGGCGCTTATCTTACCAGGTGCATTGAATGTATCGAATATGGTTTTGATGCTTAACTTCTTCAGATCTATTCCAAGAGAATTGGATGAAGCAGCTACGATTGATGGAGCCGGACATTGGAGAGTACTTTGGCAAATTTATTTACCGATATCCCTTCCATCCATCGCAACGATTGGGTTATTCACCATAGTTGGGCATTGGAACGCTTGGTTTGACGGTATCCTTTACCTGAACTCACCTGAGCATTATCCACTACAGACCTATCTTTCTACCTTGATTATGTCTATCAATGCCCAGATGTCATCTATGTCCATTGAGCAGCTCAAGGTGATGGAGAACCTGAGTGAGAAGACGATCCGAACGGCGCAAATATTCATGGGCGCATTGCCAATTATGGTAGTGTATCCATTCTTACAAAGGTATTTCGTAAAAGGAATGACGGTTGGTAGTGTTAAAGAATAAAGAAATAGAGTAAAGACATAGCATAAAGTCTCATATGAAGGAGCAGATTGCGATGAAGAAAGTCACTGTTGCTTTAATTGGAGCGGGC
>DOJM01000291.1:485-4284 GCA_003529225.1 Paenibacillus sp. | reverse complement strand
AGCTGGCTGATGACATGTGCTTTACCCATTGGGATGATTTTTTTGCCTCCCCGAAAGTAGCAGATGCAGTATTTATCTGTACCCAAGACAATCAGCATTATGTGCCGACAATGAAAGCACTGGAGGCAGGGTATCATGTGCTACTAGAAAAGCCGATGTCCCCTGATGCCAAGGAATGTGTACTTATGGGGGAAATGGCCTCTAAAGTGAATCGTGTCTTCTCGATATGCCATGTATTGAGATATACCAATTTCTTCTCTACGATCAAGGAGCTGCTTGAAAGTGGTGCGATCGGACAATTGATGTCCATTCAACATAATGAGAACGTGGGTTACTGGCACCAAGCTCATAGCTTCGTAAGAGGGAATTGGCGCAAAAAGGATGAGTCCAGTCCGATGATTCTCGCTAAGTCCTGTCATGACCTGGACATTCTTTCCTGGTTGACAGACTCAGAATGTGTTCGAGTATCTTCCTTTGGCTCACTGTCCCATTTCAAATCTAGTGAAGCACCGGAAGGAGCCCCGCTACGCTGCACAGATGGATGCCCAGCAGCAGATAAATGTCTCTATTATGCTCCTAATCAATATTTGACGGAGGATACGGATTGGCCTACATCGGCAATTAGCGATGATCTAAGCTATGAAGCCCGCCTGAATGCTCTACAGGAAGGACCTTATGGACGATGTGTCTATCATTGTGATAATGATGTCGTCGACCATCAAGTGGTAAATCTAGAATTCGCTAATTCAGTAACTATAGCTTTTACAATGAGTGCGTTTACCAAAGATGTAAGTCGTACCCTCAAGCTGATGGGTACCATGGGAGAAATTCGCGGTGCGATGGAGAAGAACGAAATTGAAGTGATCCATTTTGGCAGCGGTAAGGTAGAGAGAATCTCGTTCGAGAATGCAGGTGGTCATGTTGGTCATGGCGGCGGCGATATGGGGTTAATCAAAGATTTTGTTAAGCTGGTTCGAGCGGAAGGGAAGATTCAAGGTCTTACATCAGCGAATCATTCCGTTCAAAGTCACCTTATGGCTTTTGCAGCGGAGCAATCTCGCATCGAGGGTAACAGTATTGTTCTGAAAGAATTTGCACAAAGTGTCTGTAATGATGAAGAGGTGAAGAAACGATGAATGCTCCGCAGCCATTTCAGACGATGTTATTAAGTTCGTTGGTTAAAGTATTTGCTGATGAAGTGCCGAATCATGAATCCTATCACAGTGCAACCGCACTTGTTGGAGAAACATTTTCGTTCCAAGTCGCTTATACCTCAGATACACTTCTAAAGAATATTGAAGTAGAGGTAAAGTCATCTCATCCAGATCTAATATGTATAAGATCCGTTGGACTTGTTCCCTCAGAAATGCCTTGTTTCAAAAATCATGATGACGATGTGCTAAGAACTATGCCGGGATTATACCCAGATCCATTGTATACGCTGGATCAACAATCTATTTCATCGATCCCGGGACAATGGCGATCTTTATGGGTGACGATAACCTTGGATGAATCAATGAGTACGGGGCTTCGTTCTATTCAGGTCCTCTTCCAATCATCTGAAGGGCAAGTATTAGGTGAATCGGATGTATTCGAGTTAACCGTCATCCCTGCAACACTACCGCCGCAACAGTTAATTCATACGGAATGGTTCCATGTGGATTGTCTTGCTACAAAGTATGGTGTCGAAGTATTTAGTGAAGCGCATTGGGCCCTTATAGAACGTTATGCAGATACGATGGTTAAGCATGGCATGAACATGATCTTAACTCCGTTGTTTACACCGCCATTGGATACAGCCATTGGTGGAGAACGTCCAACCGTTCAATTGATATCCGTGACTAAAGCGGGAGATCGTTATGAATTTGGATTTGATCTGCTTACTCGTTGGGTATCGATGTGCCGGCGACTTGACTTCAAATACTTTGAGTTCTCTCATTTATTCACTCAATGGGGTGCAAAGTGTGCACCGAAAATAATGGTAACCATTCAAGGTGAAGATCAGCAACTATTCGGCTGGGATACGGACGCATCCTCGGCGGAATACCATAGTTTCTTGGATCAATTTTTACCTTGCTTAGATCAATATTTGAAAGAGCAGGGAATAGATCAGCAAAGCTGGTTCCATATTTCAGATGAACCAGGAGAGGAACATTTGGAATCGTACCAAGCTGCAAGTGAGATCATTCATAAACATTTATCAAGTTATCCGATCATGGACGCTTTGTCCGAATTGAAGTTGTATGAACAGGGCCTGGTGAAAAGACCGATTCCTGCGAATACGCATATTGAACCGTTCATAGAACATCAGGTTCCAGACCTTTGGACGTACTATTGCTGTGCTCAAGGTGAACAAGTATCCAACCGGTTTTTTAACATGCCGTCTGCTAGAAATCGTATGATCGGATTTCAATTGTATAAATTCGGATTACAGGGCTTCCTGCATTGGGGCTATAACTTCTGGTACTCGCAATATTCATTGAATCAGCAACTGGACCCTTATCGTACGACTGACGCTGAGCATGCATTTCCCTCAGGAGATTCCTACTTGGTCTATCCGGGAGAAGAAGGCCCGATTGAATCCATTCGATTGGAAGTTCTATATGAAGGGTTGCAGGATTTACGCGCACTAGAATTACTTGAGCAGAAAATCGGCAAGAAAGCAACGATAGCCATTATGGAAGAGGNNCCTTCTCTGTATACCCGAGGGATCATGGAACATGGCTCTTAGAGGCAAGAGAGCGGATCAATCAAGCGATAGCAAGTTATTCTACTTAAGTGATCATACCATTACGAGGTGTTGAGAATATGGCAACTTTTCATTATTCAGGATCTTCCTTTTATTATAACGACCAGGCGATACGGCTTATCTCAGGAGCCACCCATTATTTTCGGACTCTACCGGAACATTGGGAAGACCGTCTTATCAAATTAAAAGCTTGCGGCTTCAATACGGTTGAAACCTATGTGGCATGGAATTTACACGAGCCGAAGAAAGGCCAACTTCATTTTGAAGGGTTGGCAGATGTAGTCCGGTTTATTGAATTGGCAGGAGATTTGGGTCTGCATGTCATCGTTCGTCCCGCACCTTATATTTGTGCAGAATGGGAATTTGGTGGACTGCCATCTTGGTTGCTAGCTGATTCGGATATGCGTCTTCGATGCTACCATAAGCCATTTCTAGATCATGTAGATGCGTATTATGATGTATTGCTTCCCAAATTACAACCACTGTTATGTACAAATGGTGGCCCGATCATTGCTATGCAGATTGAGAATGAGTACGGAAGTTACGGCAATGACAAGCGCTACTTGACTCATTTAAAAGACAGCATGATTTCCCGTGGGATAGATGTACTNNCCAGGTGTGCTGGAGACGGTGAACTTTGGATCACGTCCAGTAGAAGCATTCAACAAGCTCCGTGAATACCAACCAGAGGCTCCAATCATGTGTATGGAATACTGGAACGGTTGGTTTGATCATTGGCGTGAGGAGCATCATACGCGTCCGGCTGAGGATGTAGCGAAGGTATTGGATGAGATACTTAGTCTAGGCGCATCCGTTAATTTCTATATGTTCCATGGCGGAACTAACTTTGGGTTCTACAACGGAGCGAATGGACATACTTTTGACAGCTATGAACCAACAATTACTAGTTATGACTATGATTCCTTACTGAGTGAATCCGGTGAGCCGACAGCTAAATATTATGCAGTTCGTGAAGTGATCTCCAAATATGTAGATCTCGGACCCATTGAGTTGCCAGCTCCTGTTGCTAAGAGAGCATATGGGAGAGTA
>DOJM01000291.1:0-414 GCA_003529225.1 Paenibacillus sp. | reverse complement strand
TCTGCATACCCTGAATCAATGGAGAAATTGGGTCAGGATTATGGCTTTATACATTATAGTACGTTCCTTACAGGACCTCGCCCCAAAGATGAGTTCTTCATTCAGGATTTACATGATCGTGCATTAGTCTTTCTGAATGGAGAGCTCACTGCAACCTTAGATCGTGTAGAGCCAGAGGTGAAATTAGAGTTCGAGGTTCCGGCCGAAGGGCTGCAGGTTAGTATACTTGTGGAGAATTTAGGACGCGTCAACTATGGCCCTTTTATGAGAGATTGTAAAGGGATTACCGAAGGGGTACGTTATGGACGGCAGTTTCTGTCGGAATGGACGACTTATATGTTGCCATTAACGGATTTATCTGGTCTGGAGTTTGAAGGTCTAGTCAGGCAAGCGGAACCTTGCTTCTTCCGCAGC
>DOJM01000135.1:4430-6632 GCA_003529225.1 Paenibacillus sp. | reverse complement strand
AGAATTTGAGCAAGCAGGATCTGTATCAAGCTATTCATCATGAGTTCGTAGCCAGTGCTCTGGCTGTGAAGATCGGTCATGAGATTAATCCAGACTTCCAAATAGGGTGTATGGTGCTTAGCATGCCGATTTATCCGCTCACTCCGCATCCGGACGATGTGATTAAGGCCATGCAAAGTGATCACAAAAATATGTTCTTTGCGGATGTTCATGCGAGAGGGTATTACCCGGGTTATATGAAGCGTTTCTTCAAAGAGAATGGAATTCACATTCATTTCGAGCCAGGGGACGAAGAAATTCTGAAGCATACCGTGGACTTCATATCGTTCAGTTACTATATGAGCACGTGTGAAACGGCCGACCCGGAGAAGCAAATTAGAGGAGAAGGTAACCTGCTAGGTGGGGTTGCGAATCCGTTTCTGGAAGCGAGCGAATGGGGCTGGCAGATCGATCCGCAGGGCTTGCGTTATGTTATGAATATGTTCTACGACCGATATCAGAAGCCGCTGTTTATCGTGGAAAATGGTCTTGGTGCTGTCGATCAGCTGGTAGTAGATGGGAACGGAGAAAAGGTAATAAACGACGATTATCGGATCAATTATTTACGAGATCATCTGGTTCAGGTCGCGGAAGCGATTGCTGACGGTGTAGAAGTTATGGGCTATACAAGCTGGGGCTGTATCGACTTGGTTAGCGCAACGAGCGCCGAACTAAAGAAACGTTATGGCTTCATTTATGTGGACCGTCATGATGATGGTTCGGGTACTCTTGATAGATACCGGAAGAAGTCCTTCTACTGGTACAAAGAAGTGATTGAATCCAATGGGCAGAACCTATTCTAGTTTAATGGTTGGTATCGGATATTAGGATTGCTACTGTATAGTTGGCTGGTAAAACCTAAGTTTCATTTATGTTTACGGGAGATTCTCTCTCGTACATAGATGGGATTTAGGTTTTTTTCTGTTCATTTGGTTTTGATTGATTAATTCAGCTTGGTATTTCAGAGAAATGCCCTTCTATATTAAATTTTAACTTTGACTTTCGGGGGAATCACGTATAAGATAACTATTATGTTATCTATGATAATCATTATCAATGGAATGATAACAATTATCACAGAATATAACTTCGAGCGTTACATACAGGGGGATAAAGAGGATGCACAAAAGGTTAATTAGTTTATTTATGGTTATTGCTATCATATTGGTAGTATCAGGCTGTGGTACTAACCAAAAGAATAATTCAACATCGAACGCGGGAGCAAATGACAAACCAGCTTCTGAAAACGCAAGTAGTGAATCTACAAGCGGTCCGATCGTATTAAAAGATTCTAAAGGCGAGGTTAAGCTGGATAAGCCAGCGCAAAAGGTTGTAGTTCTGGAGTGGACATTTACGGAAGATATTATTGCGCTCGGAATGCAGCCGGTGGGGAACGCCGATAACGAAAACTACAAGTTATATGTAACTTCTGAAGTGCCGCTAGATGCAAGCGTGACGGATGTTGGTTCACGTGACGAGCCGGATTTAGAGACCATTGCTTCTTTAAAACCAGATTTGATTATTGCTAATACGGGTGGACATGAAGGAATTTATGATCAATTAAAAGGCATCGCTCCAACACTGATTTTCGGTCTGTATCCTGAAGAAGGACAAGGTGATCAGTACACGATTATGGAAGATACCTTCAAAACGATTGCAGCGGCTGTTGGTAAAACCGCTGAAGGCGACAAGGTCCTCGCTGACTTGGATGCCCATTATGCAGCAGCGAAGACAAAGCTGGCTGAAGCAGGTAAGGATGGCTTGAATTACGTGCTGACGCAAGCATACAGCTATCAGAATGCAGCAACATTGCGTCTCTTTACAGACAACTCACTGGCTGTTCAAACGTTGGATCGAATTGGTTTGAAAAATGACTGGAAGCCTAATAATTTCGAAGTTTACGGCTTCACTACATCAACGGTTGAAGCATTGCCGGCTGTTCAGGATTCTAACCTGATGTATATCGTTCAGAAGGATGATAATATTTTCACGAAAGAACTGAAGGATAACTCCGTTTGGAACGGCCTTCACTTTGTGAAAGAGAATCGTACTTTCGGATTGAGCAGTACTACTTGGGTGTTTGGCGGTCCGATTTCCTCCAAAGTTATCGTGGATGAAGTAGTAAATACATTAACGAAATGAGTGCTTTTATGAACGGGAAGA
>DOJM01000135.1:3399-4326 GCA_003529225.1 Paenibacillus sp. | reverse complement strand
AGGTATGGTTACTTTTCCAGCTTTGCAGCATGAGTTCCCATTTTTGCTTGCAGTAGCAGGGGGGCTGCTTGCTGCACTGGCTGCCTATTTGCTGAGTGGTGGTAAGGGGGCCACGCCTGTCCGATTAGCTTTATCAGGCATGATTGTGTCTATGGTTCTCGGAGCGTTTACATCGGCCCTACATATTTTTAACAAGAACGAAACGCAAAACCTATTTTTATGGGGCTCAGGCTCACTGATTCAGCTAGATTGGGACGGTGTTAAGTATGCCTGGCCTTTTGTTATTCCATTGCTAATAGCAGCTATGCTCGCAGGTAGGCAGTTTGATGCGTTGGAGCTGGATGAGTCCACTGCTCGTTCACTCGGGCAACGTGTTGGATTGGCACGGGGGTTAGGTCTGGGTTTATCTGTATTGTTGGCTGCGGTCGTGGTCAGTGTGGTCGGTCCGATCGGATTTGTGGGTCTGGTCGCTCCTCATCTGGTACGGCTTAGCGGTATTCGAAAGCATTACCTGCTCATTCCTGCGAGTGCACTTTGGGGAGCACTGCTCATTACGGCAGCGGATACGCTTGCGCGTATGGTTCGTAGCAGTGTAGGTGAGATGCCAGTTGGGGCGGTTATGGCGATTATTGGAGCGCCTTGGCTCATTTGGCTGGTGCTCACCAAGATGAAAAATATATCGGGTTCAGGTTCTGGTCAGTCATCTATGAATATAGGTGGAACTGCGCTTCGGGTACGCTTTGTTCCAACGGTGATATGTATGAGCGTACTGCTCATCGTTGTTATCCTTGTGAGTCTATCACTTGGGGGAACGAGAATACCGATTAGCGAGCTGCTGAGCAGTCTTATCCACCGCGGAGATGGATCTTATTCCGTCCTGCTGAATTTACGGATTCCGCGTACACTCGTTGCGGCTGGAGGCGGTAT
>DOJM01000135.1:2096-3341 GCA_003529225.1 Paenibacillus sp. | reverse complement strand
TTTGTTATGGCATGGCGTAGAGCCTTGAATCCATCTGTCCTTATTCTGCTTGGAATTGCAGTATCAGCAATTGCCTCTGCGGGAATACAGGTCATGATCGTCAAGGGCAGTTTATGGAGCAGCAGCTCTTTAATTTGGTTAACGGGTTCGACTTACGGACGAAGCTGGAATCAATTTAATAGCTTGTTTATCTTCCTGATTGTACTCGTTCCTTTTGCTTATTATTTGGGACGTAGATTCGATTTACTAGCATTTGGCGATGAGAGTTCAACAGGTCTAGGCCTGCCCGTTCGCGGAACTCGGCTTTGGGCCATGATTATCGGTGTGATGCTTGCAGCGGGAGCCGTTGCAAGTGTAGGAACCATTGGGTTTCTCGGACTTATGGCGCCGCATGCTGTACGGATGATGATTGGGCATCACACAAGACGATCCATTGTTTTGTCAGGATTACTTGGCGGATTGATGCTCGTGATTGCGGATACGCTGGGAAGAACCATTATGGCGCCGAAAGAAATTCCGTCGGGTCTTATAATAATGTTGATCGGAGCTCCATATTTCTTGTTCTTGATGTACCGGTCTCAGGTTAGAAAAGTATAGGTTTGCTATAAAAAAATCAGGGGTGCCCCATAAGCCATAAAAATGGCCGATGGGGCACCCCTAATTTATTAGTGCTTAATCGACCTAAATCGCCTCAAACTTCGTTTCATTCGATGAAGATTTAACACTTACGCAGTAGCGTTATCGGACACAGTTGCACCTAAATGCAGCTTTATCCCTCATTTGAAGTAGAAACGGACCGCATAGCCGCTATTGGAATAAAAAGTACTCCATTTGCCCCTTTTACTAACGAATAGCGTCGCTGGAGTCCGAAACTAAGCTTCAATGGCTAAAAACTTGCAAATAACGTTATCTGAGTCCGTATGCCTCAGCAAATGATGACAATTCATAGGTGCAGGCCACCAAACGTCCACAAAAAAATCAGCGATTCTCGCATACTGAGGATTGCTGGTTTTTTTAATTGGATATTATCGATTTGTGAACAATTATTTAACTATTATTCTTAATTTTGTATATTTCAGTTTGGTAGTTTATACTTAAAACCTATATTGTACAATTTTGGAAATAAGGAGTGGGATTATGTGAGACTCTTCGACAGAAAAGGTATACAAGACGACAGCAAAGCTATAAATAACTCTAGTGAATTAAGAATCAATATTTTTTTCTTTAGCACTTTTATTATTTTTT
>DOJM01000135.1:0-2007 GCA_003529225.1 Paenibacillus sp. | reverse complement strand
CACGAAAACAGATAAAACGACCAAAAAAACTACATTAACTGCTGAGGCAAATAATAATTCTAAGGTATTGGCTGGCAAGTTAGCAGAAGCCTTCGAAACCTATGGTGATCCTAATGATAAAAAAATAACAACAGAAGAGATCCTTGAGGCTATGGACTTATATTCTAAAAAATCATCTGGATATATGGCACGAAGAATTAAATCAGGTTTATCCAAGAAAGAAATTGCTTATTTTTTGGAGCACAAAAACGAATATCCAAATCTTGAGGTGTTAGAGGAAAGCTCTAGGCATTATGATACCGATACGGTGGCTGTACAAGCTGTTGGCTATGTGAAATTTTTTAAATCCTCTACTAGTTTAGATCTTTATAAGGATGTACTTCAGGCGATGAAAAATAATCAAGACCCTGGGCTTAACTATAAAGAGGATGAGCTAGTAGGCTTTGATGGCTTGGAGCTGCAATACCAGAAGGAGCTTCGGGGACAGANNTCGTCAGTGTTGAACCCCCGGTTAAAGGGAGCAATATCTGGACTACGATAAATAAAAAAATTCAGCTGAAGACCGAAGAGGCCATTAAAGATCAGATTCAGTGGTTGCACTCGCACACCGTACAGGGGGAAACACATCCTGATGCTCTAACAGGTTACGCTGTAGCCATGGAGGTCGATACAGGTAATATTATTACGATGGCGAGTATGCCTGACTATGATACGAACGATTGGGCTACGGGTTCGATATTACCTGAGAAGTATGAACAAATCGAAAAGCATTACCAAAACGGAACGATCACCCCCTTTTCATCAGGAAGATCCGGGCATAATTTCGAATCCACGGTGCTGCTCGGCTCGACCATAAAACCATTAAGTGTACTGATCGGATTAAAAGAGGGCTTTATAAATACATCTTCTACTTATCNNTATCAGGATAAAGGAATCACCTCATTTGGTAGAGAGGGACATGAGACCTTTGTAAGGAATTCATCGAATCATGTATACAACTCTTTGTATCCTTACACGGCAATTGAAAAGTCCTCAAACGTATATATGGTTGATATGATTGGGAAAAAATTGTACGACAAGTACAAGTCTAAGGGTATTGGTGTATGGGACACCTATATGAAGGAATTTGGTCTTGGTGTTTCAACAGGTATAGGTTTACCTAGGGAATACTTAGGCGATTTGAATTATAAGGCTGAAGCAAAGGCTGGATCAGTTCAATCTGCGCTTGTGTATGCTTCTTTTGGACAGCAGGGGCGTTATACAGTTCTTCAGTTAGCCCAATATGCGGCTACTTTGGCCAATGAAGGGCAACGAATCAAACCGCAGCTGGTAAGCAAAATCACTGATTCCAATGGGAAGGTTATCAAAGCATTCAAACGGGAAGTGCTTGATGAAGTGACCCATTTCGATCCATCCTATTGGCGAGAAATCAAGAAAGGGATGAACAGTGACGTTAAAGGTGCCTTCGGTGATTTCCCCTATGATTTTGCTCGTAAAACAGGGACTTCACAACAAACGGATAGTAAAAAAATTAACCGGGATAACGGAGTGTTCATAGCCTTTGCACCACGTGATAATCCAAAACTTGCTGTGGCTGTAGTCATTCCTGAAGGTGGGTTCGGATCCAATAGCGCCGCACCCGTAGCCAGGAAAATTTTTGATGCTTATGATNNGAAAGAGCACACCGCTCTTTCCTTTTTCTTTTCCAAGAGGGGTATAGAGGATGGAGAGGATTATAGATTATTTTTTTGTAACCTATAAATCATGAAACTTATATATAGTTAGAAGCGTCAGATGAGTAGGTAAAAAATGTATTCGTCATTCCAGGAGGGTGAATCTGTGAAGAAGTTATGGATTTCAATTTTAGTAGTTTTAGTAGTCTTTCCGATGATGTTTCAATCCTCTGTGAAGGCTGCTACTCCGATCAGTATTATTATTGACGGGGTTCGATTGTCTACAGATCAAGCACCGGTGATGGTGAATGGGCGGACGATGGTGCCACTGCGG